>CAMKEK010000033.1:0-11178 GCA_946411545.1 uncultured Clostridia bacterium | reverse complement strand
TCACCCGGTTCGAGAAGCAGAAGGCGCAGGAGATCTTCACCCGGTACTCGTCCTTGTCCTCGCGGTCCCGGCCGCGCCGCTCCGTCTGGATAAAGTGCGGCAGTGTGAGCGGATTCTCCCCGGCCAGCTCCGTCACGTAGTCCATGATGCCGTTGGGGTAGAGGAAGTCCTTCGTCTCAAAGCCGCCCTCGGGCTTCTCCAGACGGAGGCGGAAGGTGACCCCGGCGTTGGCAACCGCCTGGCGCTTCAGCACATCGTCGAAGTACTCCCGCGGGATATTGATATCCGTGAAGACATCCAGGTCCGGCAGCCAGCGGGTCACGGTACCAGTCTTTTTCCGGTCCGCCTCGGTCTTGCGCAGCTCCTTCCCCGGCTCGCCCACGACACTTCCTCTCTCAAAGCGAAGGTCGTAGCGGAAACCGTCGCGGCGCACCGTGACCTCCATATAGCGGGAGGCATACTGCGTCGCGCAGGCGCCAAGGCCGTTCAGGCCCAGGGCGAAGCCGTAATCCCCGGAGTCGTTGTTGTTATACTTGCCGCCGGCATAGAGCTCGCAGTAGACCAGCTCCCAGTTCCAGCGCTGTTCCCGGCTGTTCCAGTCCAGCGGGCAGCCGCGGCCGAAGTCCTCGACCTCGATGCTCTTGTCCTTGTAATAGGTCAGGATAATCAGGTCGCCGTAGCCCTCCCGCGCTTCGTCTATGGAGTTGGAGAGGATCTCGAAGACGGCATGTTCGCATCCGTCCAGCCCGTCCGAGCCGAAGATGACCCCGGGACGAAGCCGGACCCGATCCGCGCCCTGGAGCTGGGAAATACTGTCGTTGCCGTATTCCGCAGCGGGTTTTTCTTTTGTCGCTTTTGCTTTTGCCATATAACACCCTTTAGACAATGTGAAATGTGTATTGAGAAATATGAAATAAGAGAGCGCCTGAAAACGTATGCTTATCGCGTCCGCTTATTCCGATGATAAGCCTATTCTACCACTTTTTCTGTCCGTTTTTTCGGACTCAATCCGGTTCCGCGTGCAGCCCGCAAAAGAACGAACGGTCAGAACAGAAGCTGATACAGCACCATCAAAGCCACGCCCGGAACGCCGCCGAGGCCGGCAATCACAAGGCGAAGATTCGTCGGTTCCATGGTAAAGCCGAAAAAGCGGCCTCCGACATAGTTCACCGCATAGAAAACCAGAATCCCGGTGGCGGCATGAAGTGCGAACTTCAGCAGCGCTTTGATCGGTTTTGCAAGGATCCTCACCACCACGACAACGGCCAGGATCAGGAAGGCCAGCATGCCGATATCAATGAGGATCGTGTTCCAATCCAGGTTTTGCAGGTTCATGGATTACCCCCGATACAATGTGGAATGTAAAAAGTGAAACGCGGAATGATGAAACATCAGGCCGGTCCATCATCAGAAGGGCCAGCTGGGAAGCCAGCCCAGCAGCTTGGTCGCCAGGGCGTTTTCAACGGTGATGCCGTTCAGCACCGGGAAAAACCAGGCGAAGAGCAGCACGGAGACTGCGGTGAACCAGACCGGATATCGGCGAAAGCGCCGGGGCGCCTGCTCCATCATGGAGAACACGTAACAAAGCGACGGCACAAGGAACAGCGCCGAGGCAAAATAGTGATACGCAAACGTCAGGCGCGTAATGAACATCCAGGGCACCAGCCCGGACAAGTAAGCGGTCAGCAGGAATGCCGCCTTCCGGTCGCGCCGTACAGCAGCCGTGTACACCAGGACCACAAGACTCAGGAGTCCGCCCCAGCAGATCATCGGGTTCACAAACGCGCCGAAGCTGATGCGCTTTCCGTCCGGCAGGTATTCAAGATAATACAGGATCGGCCGGATGTCCAGCATCCACTGATACCAGCGCGAGGAGTACGGATGCTCCGCCCGAATATTCGCATGGTACGAGAACATGAAGGACTGGTTATCGAGAACCAGCCTGGTATACGCCCGACTGAAGAGCGGCGCATGCTGGGAGATGCCGTAGGGCAAATAGCTCAGGTAATAGATCAGGCCCGGGATCAGGAGGAAGAACACGACACAGAGCGCCGCGTTGCCGAAAAAGGCGCGAAGCACAGTTCCGGCCGGGGCGCTCCCCTGCGGCGCCAGATGCCGCGGAGAAGAATCGACGGCTTCAGGAATGTCGCTTGGTTCATCAGGGCCGGTACAAAGAGCCGTCTTCTTCACGATCTCTGAGATCCAGTGTGCCAGCCAGAGAACCGCCAGTCCGGCCCCGGCATAGAGGCAGATCCACTTACAGGCGACACCGAGGCCGAACATCACGCCGCACCTGGCCAGGTCCCGCGTCTTCCCTTCCGCCAGCCACGCATACATCGCATCGTACATCAGCAGGATGAAAAGCACCGCATAGCTGTCCACCGTGGCGATCCGGGTCTGGACATAATGCAGGAAGCCGGATGCCAGAAGCGCGGTCCCCAGCACGCTTACGCGTCCCGTTCCGAACAGGCGCTTCAGGAAACGGTACATGGCCGGCAGCATCAGAATCCCGACCAGCGTGCCGGAAAAGCGCCAGCCGAAGGGGGTCATGCCAAAGAGCAGAATCCCAAGGGAAAGAATCTCCTTGCCGAGAGGCGGATGGGAGATCTCATACGGCCAGATGCCGTGAAGATGTTCCCAGGCGGTACGGGCGTGATAGATCTCGTCAAAATAGGAAGAGTTCAGAAAATCCGATGCGGGCGGAACCAGCGTTCCCTCGTCCGTCAGTTCCGGAATCGACGAAGCCGCGGGTACGGCGTTTCCCTCCGTGTCCAAGAGCGCAACCTCGCCCAGCCAGGGTGTTCCGCCTGTACAGTGGATCCGGAGGAAGTTCACCGGTCCGGCCAGGTTCAGCGGTACATACGCCCATTTCAGCACCGCGACATGGTCCTGGGTAAAGGTCGTCTGCGGGTACCAGCCTTCCGCATCATTGGAATATTCAATGCTGTAGCTCCCCTGCCCGACGCCCGGAAACAGCACCAGCCGGTCGGGCATACCGCTCTCCGAAAGCCGGAGAATCACGTCGCGCCCCTCCATCGGGACAAAGGTCTGCGGGGATCGGGTGCTGCCCAGATTCCAGAATGCACAGAGGGCATAGAGGAAGGTAATCAGCATGACAGCGAGCCGGTTCTGACGATCCGGCTCGTTTTTTTTGAGAGCGTGCGGCAGCTCACAGGTCTTCAGGTTCGGAAGCCCCGAAAAGAACAGGAGCAGCAGCACAAAGGTGAGAACTGCGAATGCGAAGGAAGGGGTCAGCATAAAGCGTCCAGAAGCTCCTTGACCGAAGGCAGGATATAATCCGGCTGCCGCTCGGCAGCGCGGGCCATCTCCGGCGTCGTCTCACCGGAGAGAACCAGGACCGACACGGACCCGGCATTCTGGGCCACGGCGATATCGGTGTACAGGCGGTCGCCCACAGCGCAGATCTTTTCGTTGGGGATTCCGGTCTGCTTTGAAATCACATCGATCATGTTCCGGTTCGGCTTGCCGATATAGGTCGGCTTCACGCCGCTGGACGCGGTGAGCAGCGCGCAGATGCTTCCGCAGTCCGGAAGGACCTCGTCCTCGGGCATGGGGCAGACCCAGTCGGGGTTTGCCGCGATAAAGGCCGCGCCCCGCCGCAGGAAATGGCAGGCAAGGTTCAGCTTCTCATACACAAGTTCCGTGTCAAAGCCCTGTACGACAACATCCACCGCGGTTTCATCGGTGTGGCCGAATTCATCGTTGACCAGATTAATGTGATAGCTCTGCAGCTCACGGTAGAAGGCCTTCGTTCCGGCCAGATAGACTTTTGCGCCCGGATGGTTCTGGTTCAGGTACAGACCGGTTGCCATACCGGAGGTAAACACGTTCTCCGCCTCACAGGGGAAGCCCAGACGGCGCAGCCGCGTAATATAGTCCGCCCCCGCACGGGAGGAGTTGTTCGTCAGGTAGATATAGCGCTTGCCGAGGGACGGCAGCGCCTCCATCAGCTCATGGGCGCCCGGATAAACGTTGTCCCCCAGGTAGAGCGTTCCGTCCATATCGAACAGGAACAGCTCACAGGATTTCAGTTTGGTCAGATCCATTTTCTTATTCCTCCTCAGACCAGAGCAGGGCACACTTGACCGCCTTGTGCCAGCCGTTTAGAAGCTTGATCCGCTTTTCTTCCTCCAGCTCGGAGGTAAACACCCGGTCGATCTCCCAGTTGCTCTTCACATCGTCCAGGCTGTCCCAGTACTTCACCGCGAGGCCGGCGAGATACGCCGCGCCCAGGGCCGTGGTCTCGATGCAGCGTGGACGCACCACGTCGCTTCCGATCAGGTCGGACTGGAACTGCATCAGGAAGTTGTTGGCGCAGGCGCCGCCGTCCACCTTCAGTTCGCCGATGTGGATGCCGGCGTCACGCTCCATGGCGCGGACCACGTCATAGGTCTGATAGGCCAGGGATTCCAGCGTCGCACGAATCAGGTGTGCGCGGTTGAAGCCTCTTGTCAGGCCGACGATAGCGCCTCTGGCACGCTGGTTCCAGTAGGGAGCGCCGAGGCCCGTAAAGGCCGGAACCACATAACCGCCGTTGGAGTCGGCCACCTTCGCGGCATACTGAGAGCTCTCCGCCGCGGTGGAGATCACGCCCAGCTCGTCGCGCAGCCACTGAATCGCCGCGCCGGCGATAAACACAGAGCCTTCCAGGGCGTATTCCACGTGATCCTCAAAACCGACCGCAATGCTTGTCACAAGGCCGTTCTTGCTCTCGACAATCTCTCTTCCGGTATTCATCAGCAGGAAGCAGCCCGTTCCGTAGGTGTTCTTCATGCTGCCCGGCTCAAAGCAGCACTGTCCGAAGAGGGCGCACTGCTGGTCCCCGGCCGCACCGGCAATGGGGATCTCTCCGCCGTAGAGTTCAAAGTCCGTCTTGCCGTAGACCGCGCTGGACGGCTTGACCTCCGGAAGAATGCAGGCCGGGATATTGAGGATCTTCAGCAGCTCCTCATCCCACTTGAGCTCGCGGATATTGAAAAGCATGGTACGGCTGGCATTGGTGTAATCCGTCACGTGCACCCGGCCGCCCGTCAGTTTCCAGATCAGCCAGGTATCGACCGTGCCGAAGAGCAGCTTTCCGGCTTCCGCCCGCCGTCTTGCGCCGGGAACATGGTCCAGAAGCCACTTCACCTTCGTACCGGAGAAATACGCGTCCGGAATCAGGCCGGTCTTTTTGCGGATGGTCTCCCCGTAGCCCGCGGCCACCAGCTCGTCGACGGTCTCGGTGGTACGGCGGCACTGCCAGACAATCGCGTTGGCAATCGGCTCACCCGTTTCCTTGTCCCAGATGATTGTCGTTTCGCGCTGATTCGTGATACCGATGGCGGCCACATCCGCGGCCGTTGCGTTGAGCTTGTCCAGTGCGGCGCGGGAGACCTCCAGCGTGACATCCCAGATTTCATTCGCATCATGCTCCACCCAGCCCGGCTGCGGGTAGATCTGGCGGAATTCCTTCTGCACCGAACTGCAGATATTCCCGTTGTGATCAAACAAGATGCAGCGGGAACTGGTGGTTCCCTGGTCCAAAGCCATGATGTACTTCATGCGTTCCGATTCCTTTCCTCTTCTATGATAGATTTGTGGTCATTACAAAAGACACAATACATTATATTGTACCGAAATTTCAGAAAAAGTCAAGGTTTTGCGGTGTTCCCGCCATGAAAACGCTCTGTTTTTATCTCTTGTTTTTGACTTTCGCACCGGTAAGCAGGTCATGCTTGCATTTCGGGCAGACCCGCAGCACCAGAACACCGCTCACAATCCGCTTTCCGCAGTGCGGGCAGACGCAGAGAAACCGCGCAACCACAATCACGCCCACAACGCAGGCCGCCGACGCGATCACCAGCGCCATCTGCTCCCGCGAATTCTCCTGGGTAAACATCAGGGCCGAAACACCCAGAACAATTGCCAATACCACCAGCACCCTGACGATATTTCTCCCGCGCTCATAACTGGAAACATGTGGTTTCATTCCTTGTTGCTCTCCTTCCCGCGGCCGCAGCCGCATTCGAATGTTCCGTAAACATAAGACCGAGGCGTAGTATAACACAAATCAAAGCATCGGAAAAGAGCAGAAAGAAAATGTGGGAAAATTTTGTTTTCTGTTGTATTTTACAATTGTGAAACAATTCTTATCTTATTTCTGTAACATTCTCATTGTATATTAAGGATGCAAGTAACAGTTTTTCATCTTTTTCATTTTGTCCTCAACCATATAGGAAGCGGAGCGGGTTTTCCCGCTCCGTTTTCTTTTTGCGTGAAGAGAGGCCCGACACGGCTTTTCCTTGCCTTTGGGCGGCACGCATGCTATAATACCTGCGCTTTGAAAAACGTTGAACGGGGATTCTTCATGAAACTATCTTTTCGTGCCATTCTTGCCGTAATATTATGTAAACTTCTTCGCGCCGTCTCCCGTCTTCTGCATCGCGGAGGAACGGCGATGCCGGGCCGGTTTGCAATGAAGGTCTGTCCGGATCTTCTCTCCCGGCTCTCCGGCGGTGTAAAGACCGTGGCCGTCACCGGCACAAACGGAAAAACCACCTGCTCGCGGATGATCGAAGAAGCGTTCTCCGAAGCCGGGCTGAATTACTTCGCCAATCGCTCCGGCGCCAACCTGATGAGCGGGATTACGACGGAGTTTGTTATGAACTGCACGCTCTTCGGCCGCATGAAGAAGGAGTATGCCGTCATCGAATGCGATGAGGCCGCCGCGACCAAGGTCTTTTCGCAGCTGCAGCCGAAGGTGATCGTCGTAACCAACCTCTTCCGGGATCAGCTGGACCGTTATGGCGAGATCACGCACACGCTCTCAAACATTCGCCAGGGAATCCGCGATGTCCCCCGGGCACAGCTCTGCCTGAATGCAGATTGCTCCCTGACCGCTTCTCTCGCCGACGACGGCCTCCCCAACCCGATTCTCTGGTACGGTGTGAATGCCTCCGCCGCGCTCAAGGCGATTCCTTCTTCCCTCTCGGATGCCAGTCACTGCATCCACTGCAAGGCGGAATACGAATACGATTATCATACCTATGCGCATCTGGGCGGTTTCCGCTGCCCGAAATGCGGCTATCACCGGCACGAGCCGGACTTTGCCGTTACCCGGATCCTCTGTATGGACGACAGCCACAGTGAAGTCATCCTTCGTACGCCGGAGGGCGAAAAGAATCTTTCCGTCAATCTTCCTGCGAGCTACAACCTCTATAACGCGGCGGCGGCCGTATGTGCATCAACGGCCATGGGCATTCCCATGGCAACCTGCCTGGAATCCCTGGGGCGCTTCTCCTGCGGTTTCGGCCGGATGGAGAACTTCCCTCTCGCCGGCGGTACCCGCATGATCCTTGTAAAGAATCCGGCCGGATGTTCCCAGGCGCTGGAGTTTCTCTCCGGTGTGCAGACGGATCTCATTCTGGTCTGCTGCCTGAACGACCGCGGTGCAGACGGGACGGACATCTCCTGGATCTGGGATGCGAACTTTGAACTGCTCGCCTCCTTCGCCGACCGGATCCGGAAGATCTATGTCTCCGGCGACCGCGCCGACGACATGCGCCTGCGCCTGAAATACGCCGGTGTGCCGGATGAGCGTATCACCGTGCAGTACAGCCCCGAGAAGCTTACCGATGCCCTCTCGGAAGAGACGCTTCCGGTTTACATTTTGCCGACCTATACCGCCATGCTGGACCTGAGGGGCGTCATCGTGCACCGCTGCGGCGGCGCCGAGTTCTGGGAATAAACCGGAGAAGGGAGTTGATCGGAACATGAAACTGAAAATCTGTCATCTCTACCCGGATGTGCTGAACCTCTACGGCGACGGCGGCAACATCATCTGCATGCAGCAGCGCCTGAAATGGCGGGGAATCGATTCGGATGTCACCCGTGTCATGATCGGCGACAGTCTGAAGCTGAGCGATTATGACCTTCTGTTTATCGGCGGCGGCCAGGACTTTGAGCAGGAAGTGCTTCTGCCCGACCTTCAAAGCGGCAAGGACCGCGAGATCCGCGCCGCCATCGAAGACGGGCTCACCGCCCTTACCATCTGCGGCGGCTATCAGATGCTGGGACAGTATTACGAGACCTATGACGGCGTCCGCTGTGATTTCATCGGCGCGCTGGATCTTTATACCGTCGGCTCCAAGACCCGCATGATCGGCAACACCGTCTTCCGCTGCACGCCCGACTGCGGCGGCAGCACCGTGGTCGGCTTTGAAAACCACAGCGGCAAGACCTGGCTGGGAAGCTCCGTGCCGCCGCTTGCGGAGGTGGAAGTCGGCTTCGGCAACAACGGGGAAGACAAAACCGAAGGCGCACACTATAAGAACGTCTTCGGCAGCTACAGTCACGGCCCGATGCTGCCCAAGAACCCGGCCTTCTGCGATCATCTGCTGGAAACCGCATTGGCCCGGCGCTACGGCAGCGTCCGTTTGGATCCTCTGGATGACCGGGCGGAGCAGACCGCGCACGACAACATGGTCCGCCGCCTGACCAAACACAATACCTGAAACGGAAAGCCCTGGGCGTAAATGCTCAGGGCTTTACTCTGCTCCCCGCTCCTGCGGCTCGTCAGGAGCCTCGCTTGTATGAACCGTCGGTTCAGCAGGCGTGTTCTTCAGATCCAGATGATTCACCACATCATATCCCACGACACCATGCGCCGCAGAAAGAAGCGTCTCCTTTTTGTTCTGCGGATCCAATACCCGCAGAACAACGGCAATATCCAGATCTTCATCATAAAACTGTTTTTGAATCCCTTTCTGTACCGACTGTAGACGCACGGTCAGATCAGACCATATCGTCTCGGCATCATGGTCCCCTTCACCGACGCGCTCAACCAGCTCTTCCCCGATATCCGGAGACGTAATGTCAAAGAAACAATACGCTTCATCCTGCTCAAGATGCCACTTGATCTCCGCATTCTTGAATTCCATCCCGAGCTTCAGCTGTTCACGTTCGGCCAGCTGCCGGATCTGATGCCGGCGCGCTTCGTCGGGACTCATTTTTTCCGTCTCGGAAGACACATCGGCAGCTGAATTCAGCCCGGCTTTCAAATCAGGCGGAACCAGGATCTTCGCCGAATAGAGTTCACTCAGCACATAAACAAAACAAGAGACAATAAAAAGAACGGTGATGCCGATGATAAGATGCTTCTTCATATCGATTTCCCCACATCAGTCAGATGGATCGTACGTATTTGTTATCATAACACTTGGCAATCTAACGTGTCAACAAATACAGAACAACAGTTACTCCCCCGCTCCCGCGCCGCAACAAAGCTGCAGGAGCTTTTTATCTGAACGAGCAAAAAACCTGTCCGGAAAAATGGACAGGTTTTCTGCTATTATTATGTAAACTTTCAAAAAAAGGAGGCTTTATCATGTCTATGGGAATCGGGTATATGCCAATGCCGGAGGGGTTTCCATACGCGGAACTTGTCAAAGCCGGGCGACCCCAGCATCAGAAATTTGACGACTTCTGGTGCAGGCATCCACCGATGGATCCGGGGAAGCGAGCCAAAATCTTTGCACCGTTTTCTGCTCTGAGGGGATTTGATGAGGAGCTCAAATCCTCACAATCCAAGGTAAGGATCGAACAGAAAAGCGAAATTGAATACATTCCGGTATATGACTAGAACAGACGTCCCAAGCGTTTTCCTCGCTCCTGCACCGTAACGAAAGTGCAGGAGCTCTTCTTTTGTCCGGGCAGACAAAGATGACAGGTCCTCTTGTCTGCGTCGGAAATCACAACAATAGCAAAAGGCATGAAAAAAGAGGGGGAACGTTTTCCGTCTCCCCTCTTCTTCTGCTATTAGTGTTTCTTTTCCGTGCCGCCGGCGCCGACTCCGAAGTGCAGTTCCTTCATTCCTTCCACCTCGTCACAGATCCCCTTCAGGGAACAGACGCTGCAGTCGGTTGGGATGCCCTCGAGAATCGTCGTCAGGGTATTCGTGATATCATTTGCCTTCTTCGCCGTGTCCTTCATGCCCGAATAGTTCAGGCCCGGGGCCGTGACGAAGATCACCGTCGCGTTCAGGACATTCGCGTCCTTCTTGTAGGCCTTGATGTAGCTGCAGCCGATGCTGCGGAAACTGATCCCCTTGCGGATGGCCTGCTTGGAGACGCGGATCTGCTCCCGGTAGTTCTCGGGTGAGATGCGCACCATGTACCCTTCCGGGTAGACGTGGTACTTGGCGAACTCGATGTCCTTGAGAATGCGGTAGACCTTCTCGTTGTCGTCGTCCAGGACGCCCACGCGCAGGAGGACAATCCGGGCAAAGTCCGTGTCCGCCTTAATCTCCCGCAGGTCCGGGCCGTAGAGAAGGACCTGGTCCTTGTTCACGAAGTCCGGATTCGAGGAGAAGAGCACGTAGTTGGCAGAGCCGTGTCCGCTGGCGCCGAGCTCGTAGGCCGCGTCGCGCTGCATGACCAGCTCGCTCGAGCCGATGTCGGTCCAGCAGTCGCGCTCGGAATAGTCCCAGGTTTTCGGCGTTTTCCCGTCGAGGAAGGCACGGGTGTCCTGAAACAGGGTATTATAGAGCTCCATGGGGATCAGAACACCAGGTCGACTTTCTTCTGGTCAAACATCTCGTTGACGCGCTTGTAGGCCCAGCCCAGCAGCTTCTGGTCCAGGTTCCAGAAATACACGACGAACAGAATCGCGACCACGGAAAACAGAATTTTGCACAGCTTCTTCACAAATTTCAATGGAATAAGCTCCTTTCAGTCAGTTTTGGTTGGGAGACTTACTTCTTCGCGAGTCCCTTCTGGCGGGCATACTCGGCAGCGCCCAGAGCGCCCATGAGCTGCGGGTCGGTCTTGAGGTTGATGACCTTCAGCTTCAGGACGTGCTCGATGGCGTCCTTCAGGCCGTCGTTCTTGGCGCAGCCGCCGGTCAGGGTGATGCTGTCGGTGGCGCCGGCCTTCTTGGCCATGACGAAGCAGCGCTTGGCAACCGCCATCTCGATGCCGGCGGCGATCTCGTCAGTGGGCTTGCCTTCGCCGACCAGGGTGATAACCTCGGACTCGGCAAAGACGGTGCACTGGGCGGTGATGGGGATGACGTTCTTCGCGGTGAGGGAGAGCTTACTAAACTCAGGCAGGCTGAGTTCGAAAGACCGGGCCATGGCCTCGAAGAAACGGCCGGTACCGGCAGCGCACTTGTCGTTCA
>CAMKEK010000032.1:0-11238 GCA_946411545.1 uncultured Clostridia bacterium | reverse complement strand
GGTGGTTTGCCTGTGCGTCACTCGGACTTCTGGCTTTTTACGGATTTGCGCTTTTCTGCGCCATGCTCACCGGAAACATCCTGGTGCTGCCGGCGGTGTATGTGGTTCTGAACTTAAGCGCAATCGGCTTTGAGACCTGCATCCGGGAGCTCCTGAGTAATGTCATATACGGCATGACGCCGGGGACAATGCGCCTGAGCTTTCTCTCTCCGCCGGTGAAACTCAGTGACGAACTGAAGGTCGTGACGAGCTTTCCGGATACGGTACGGCTGGAAGGCCTTGAAATTCTTGCGGCCTATGCTGTCGTCGGGGTGATCTTCGCTCTGTTCGCCCTGCTGCTCTATCGCAGGCGGAGAATGGAGAGCGTTTCGGACTTTGTTGCCATTCCGGTCCTGAAGCCGGTCTTTCGTGTCTGCATGGGCTTCGGCGGGGCGTTTCTCTTCACTGCCATTATTTTTGAGAACTTCTTCCAGAACAGTGTTTCAGGCGGAAGCGCCGCCTGGTTGATGGCGGTTCTGCTGGTGATCGGCGCTTTCTTCGGCTGGCTGATCGCAGAGATGCTGATCCGACGCACGGTCCGTGCTTTTCCGCTTCCCTGGAAAGGACTGGCGTTAATCTGCCTTATCTGCATACTGACGGTGATCGCGGCGGAGACCGATGTCACCGGTTATGAAAAGCGGATCCCCGATCCTGAGAAAGTAGACCACGTGGAATTCTGCTTTGATACCGAATTCTCCGAGCCGGAGAACATCCGCCTGGTAACGGAGCTGCACCGGGAGCTCATAAGGGATAAGCAGCTGTACGACAGCAAAAGTGAAGATTATATGCGCATGGGCGAAAAGTCGTATCGTCTGAACGATCCGGAAGAAGCCGATCTTCAGATGGATTTCTGGGTCCCGATCAACTACGTCATGCAAAACGGCAGGGAGCTTCAGCGGGTCTATACCATCGTTTTTCATGCCCATGAGGTGGACGAACCGGAGAGCACCGTCGGAAAGATCCTGAACCTTCTGAACTCCCGCGAGGGAATCCAGAGCCGGATGAAGACGACACTGCCAATGGAAGCGCAGTATGTGAATTATGCCGTCATCAACAGGGAAGGCTTAAACGGGATGGAGAACTCCTACCGCCTGTCACCGCAGGAGACGCTGGAACTCTGGAATATGGCCATGCTGCCCGATGCGGAGGACGGAAATCTGAGCCTCTATACCATCGTCGACACAGAAGAGAACATGAAGACCCAGACCAATCTGCGCATCGACATCAATCTCTATGACGAAACACGGACACACGACCCGTATCACTGGGACCACAGCTATCGGGTGTTTACCTTCTCCGAACGCTGCCTCGAATGGATCGAAGAGCACACGAAGCTCGAGTGGGAGACGATGGATGTCGTTACGGCGAAACGGGAAAGCGAAACCGTCGCATAACGAAAGAAGCAGGACCGGAGAGGCAAGCGCAGCGGTCCGACAGAGAAGAAAATCACCGTGAAGCTTCACGGTGATTTTCATATTTCTTTTCATTTTGTTCATGCCCGTGTCATAATTGCTGTGTATCTTTATATCAGCAAACTGAGAGAGGGCAGCAACCATGGATGAACAGGATGGGAGATATTCTTACAGAGAAAACAATCCTGTTACAGGACGTCATGAATCCGCGGAGTCTGAAGCGGAATTCGGCTCCGCCTATCGGCGGGAAGTCTACTCTGACGCGCATTATGAGCCGGCGGGGGAGTCGACGGTACCTCCGCGGTACTATACCCCGCCCGAGAAAAGCCCGAGAGAAAACAGACCGAACCGTCAGACGCGATCCGGAGGAAAAGCCGCAGGGCTGATCTGCGCCGTCCTGGCCGCGGGGTTGATCGGAGGAGCCTGCGGAGCGGGGCTGATGGGTTACAGGTTCAGCACACAGATGGCTTCCCTTGAACAGCGGCTGAACGAGTTTGATAGCGGACTGCAGGAGACCAGAGAAGCCGCGGAACGCGGTCTTGCGCATGCAGAGACGGCCGCTTCGGAAAGCCTTCCGGATCAGAGCCTGCGTCCGGCCGATATCTATGACCTGGCGACTCGACAGGTCGTCGGCATCAGAACCGAAGTTACCGTGACCAACTTCTTCGGAATGACCAGCTCCGGCGCGGTGAGCGGGTCGGGATTCATTATCTCGGATGATGGATATATCCTGACAAATTATCACGTGGTGGAAGATGCCTACAACGGGCACTTTGAAATCGAAGTCATCAGCTATGACGGCACCAAGTATGCGGCATCGATCGTCGGCGTGGAACCGGCGAATGATATCGCCGTCTTGAAGATTGATGCTGAGGGGCTTTATTCTGCCACGCTCGGCGACAGTGACGAACTTCGTGTCGGCGACATGGTTTACGCGGTCGGAAACCCCTTGGGTGAGCTGGAATTCAGTATGTCCACCGGCTATGTCAGTGCGCTGGACCGGGTGATCAACACAAAAGAAAGCGAATCGATCAACATGTTCCAGATCGACGCCGCTGTCAACGAAGGGAATTCCGGCGGGCCGCTTTATGCTTCAGACGGCTCTGTCGTGGGAATTGTCACGGCGAAGTATTCCTCGTCCGGTGTAGAGGGACTTGGCTTTGCGATCCCGATCAATGATGTCCGTAACATCGTGAATGATCTGATCACAAAAGGGTATGTCACAGGAAAGGCTTATATGGGCGTTACCCTGGACAACCGCTATAACTCCATGTACAGCCAGTATTACGGCATGCCGCTCGGGGCTTACGTTTCCGGGGTTGCCTCGGGAAGCGCGGCTCAGAAGGCGGGAATTCAGCCCGGAGACATCATCACCGCGATAGGCGACTATGAAGTCAACACCTATGACGAATTGCGGCTGGTTCTTCGCCGCTTCTCTGCCAATGATACCACCGAGGTTTCGATTTATCGCAGCGGAGCAGAGCAGAAGCTGACGATCACCTTTGATGAGGCGACACCGGAAAACAGCTGATTCGCATTTTGATTTGATACTTTTCTACTCCTTTATCCTCTCTTTTCTCCCTAGACGAAGGACCCGCAGGATGCAAACCCTGCGGGTCCTTTGTCGCTGTTCTGCGGCATGGTCCGAGGATATAAAAAGCCTCCGCACAAAGGCGGAGGCAGAGATGAAAAGGGAATGATCAGTCGGGCATAATGCCGAGGAAGTTATATTCTTCCTGTGCCGGGGTGACAGGAACCGTATTGTGATTAGCGGAACCGATCGGACCGTTCGGGACAATTACCATTCCGTTCGCGGTGCCGTCGTCGATATAAACCGCACCGGTACCGTAATCGGCGGCCGTTGTGCCGGCATTGTTGCTGACGTATGTGCCTCTGGTGATATAGTCGCTCTTGATGTAGCCGGACTCGCCGTTCACGACGACCTCGACCCAATCATTTTCCATGCCGAGGATGGAGACGCGTGTTCCGATGTCAAAGGTGTTGAGAATGACGGCGCTGGCACTGGGACCGCCGCGTAAAATGACACCGTTGGCATTGATGACGCCTTCTTCCGCATTCTCGGGAATGGTAACGGAATCGGGCATGATCGTTGAGGCAAAAGCCGCGTCATAGGAGTAAGGCGTCGGGGTGGGACTCGGGGACGCAGACGGATTCGGAGAGACCGTCGGGGACGCCGAAGACACCGGGTTTCCGTTCGCATCGGTGGGAACCGGTTCATTGGTAACCGCCACGGTAGGAGAAACAGAGGGCATCGGCATCGGAACGGTCGTCACGGCCACCGGCGGGACCGACACACTCGGTGTGGGAGTCGGGGTCGGCGTGGGGGATGGAGGCGGAGTCTCAACGACGATTTCCTTGGTGGGCTCGACAGTCGGGGTGGATTCCGCCGTCGGCTGAACCGTGCGCTGGCCGCAGGCGGCCAGAGAAAAAACAAGCACAGCAATCAGCAGGAGCATTCCTGCGCTACGAAAAAGCTTATTCATGGCTTCCTCCTCTTGGAATAATGACGCAATTGTAATATCGCGTAACATATATTATACCAAAATGTAACAATTGTCAATGCCGGAAACAATAAAACCAAGCAAAAAGGGTACTTTCGGCGTAAGTATACGAGCTTTTCAGATCCTCGTCAAGCCAATCAGAGCGGAAAACGCCGAAATTGAGGAAAACTTAATAATTCCTCCCTTTTCATGGAGCGTTTTCTGTGATACGATGCAAAAAAGCGGGAGCTTAGAAAGCGCTTCGGAGGTTGAATATGAAAAGGGGATTGCGGACGCTGCTGTCCGTATGCTTGATCATTTTTACCGTACTGTATACATTGAATCCGGCTGCTTTTGCCGATGCGGATATGCGCCGGGTGGTAGTCGGAGCCGATCTTACGGAAGAACAGGTCAGCGCGATCTACGGGTATTTTGGGATTCAGCGCGGTGAGGTTCCCGAACTGCGTCTTACCAATCTGGAAGAGCATGCCGCGCTGGACGGCTTTCTTGATGCGGCGATCATCGGAACAAAATCCATGTCCTGCGTGTTTCTGGAGCTGCTGCCGCAGGGAAGCGGG
The DNA here is from genome assembly GCA_946411545.1 of uncultured Clostridia bacterium. Taxonomy (GTDB): domain Bacteria; phylum Bacillota; class Clostridia; order Oscillospirales; family Oscillospiraceae; genus Limivicinus. The sequence continues at coordinate 6,708 of CAMKEK010000032.1, read as the reverse complement.
CTGAGCGTCTCGGTGAATAACGTCAGCTGGTGCACGCCGGATATGTACCGCAATGCGTTCACGACTGCCGGAATCACGGATGCCAGAGTGACCGTGGCGGCGCCTTTTCCGGTAAGCGGGACCGCCGCGCTGGCCGGAATCTATAAAGCGTATGAGGACATGACCGGACAGAAGCTTGACACGGCGGTGAAGGATATGGGGACTCAGGAACTGACCGTCACCGGTGCCCTGGCAAACGAGATCGGCAGCGCTGCGTCCACTTCCATCGTGAATGAACTGAAAAACATGCTGGGCCAGACCGTGAACATGTCCGACGAGGAACTGCGCACGGCCATCCGACAGATCGCGGCGGGCTACGGGGCCGCGCTCACGGATGCGCAGGTGCAGCAGCTTCTGGAACTGTGCCGGTCCCTGGAGAAGCTGGATCCGGATTCGCTGACGGAGAAAGTCGGAGAGATTCAAAACACCCTGGAGAAGGTCTCGGAGGCAAAAGACCAGGTCGTCGGATTTGTCGAGAGAGCCAGACAGGTGATCGACGCGGTGAAGGATTTCTTTGCACGGATCTCTTCACTTTTCGATGGACGATAAAGCCGGTCTGTGGTACAATATCATTTATGAATGAACAACGATTGAAACAGATCAAACGCCAGTATGACGAGCTTCAGCAGCGACTGCAGGAGCCGGGAAGCTGGCAGGATCCGGCGCTGTTTGCCCGGCTTCAGAGAGAGCTGCAGGAACTGAGCCCGGTTGCAGAGGCATACACGGAGTGGGAGAAGACCGAGCAGGAACTCTCTGAACTGGAAGAGATGCTTTCAGACCCGGAGATGAAGGAGATCGCCTGGGAAGAAAAGCAGGCATTGTTAAAACGCCGGGAACAGCAGGCTGTTGCGCTGCGGCTGCTGCTTCTTCCGAAGGACCCGAACGACGGAAAGAATGTCATCATGGAAATCCGTGCCGGTGTGGGCGGTGAGGAAGGCGCGCTCTTTGCTTCCGATTTGTACCGCATGTATTCCCTTTATGCCGAAACCCGGCGATGGAAGCTGGACATTGTGAATGTCAGTGAAACGGAACTCGGCGGAATCAAGGAAATCAGCTTTGTTGTCGAAGGGGAGAATGCATATTCCCGACTCAAATATGAAGGCGGCGGTCATCGGGTTCAGCGGGTTCCGGTAACGGAGTCCGGCGGACGGATCCACACTTCTGCTGCCACGGTCGCGGTTCTGCCGCAGGTGGAAGAGGTGGATTTCAGGCTTGATATGAACGAACTGAAGATCGATACCTATCGCTCTTCCGGCGCCGGCGGACAGCATGTCAACAAGACGGAAAGCGCCATTCGCGTGACACATCTCCCTACCGGTCTGGTGGTGGAGTGCCAGGATGAGCGCAGCCAGTACAAAAACAAGGATCGGGCGCTGCAGATTATGCGCGCCAAGCTCTATGAGCGTGAGCAGGAACGACAGCATGCCGAACTTGCGGCGGAACGAAAGAGCCAGGTCGGCACCGGGGATCGAAGCGACCGTATTCGCACCTATAATTTCCCTCAGAATCGGGTAACCGATCACCGGCTCAGCGGCGAGGGACGAAGCTTTAACCTGGAGAGTATCATCAACGGGAATTTGGACCCGCTTCTCGATGCACTGACGGCCGCGGATCAGGCGGAAAAGCTGGCAGAGGGGGAGAGCGCGGAATGAATACAAAACGGATCAGCCGGGAGATCGAGACGGCGGCGGTGCTTCTGCGGAAAGGAAGCCTCGTCGCTGTTCCTACGGAGACGGTATATGGCCTGGCCGGCAACGGTCTGGACGAGAAGGTAATTGAATCAATTTACGAGGTAAAAGGCAGACCGGCCGTGAAACCGATTTCCCTGATGGTGCCCGGACCGGAGGCAATCGAACAGCTCTGTACGGAGGTTCCGGAAGCCGCGCGGCAGCTTGCCGAGCGTTTTTGGCCGGGACCGCTGACATTGGTTCTGAAGGCAAAGGAATCGGTTCCGGAAATCCTCCGGGCAGGAGGGGCGACCGTCGGACTGCGCTGCCCGCGCCAGGAACAGACACTCCGCCTCTTGCGGGAAGTGGAGTTCCCTTTGGCCGTTCCGTCTGCAAACCCGTCCGGGGCGGAGAGTCCGAAGGACGCAGAACAGGTCCTTCGATACTTTGACGGAAAGATCGCGGCGGTGATCGACGGAGGCCCCTGCGCACTGGGTCTGGAATCGACGGTTCTGGATCTCAGCCGGACCCCCTACCGAATTCTGAGGCAGGGCTCGCTGCCGGCGGAGGAGATCATGGACGCGCTTGTCTCTGAAATGACCATCGTGGGCATCACCGGCGGAAGCGGCTGCGGCAAGACCACCGCCCTCCGGGAACTGGAGAAACACGGAGCGCTTCTGCTGGATTGCGACGCGGTCTATCATGAGCTGCTGGAAAAGTCCGGCGACCTGATCGCTGAACTGGAGGCGGCGTTCCCGGGGACGACGGAAAACGGCGTCCTCCGGAGGGAGCGGCTGGCGGAGATTGTCTTCCGGGACGAAAAAAAACTGAAGCTCCTGAACGAGATCACGCATCGGCATATTATGGCCGAGGTGACCCGGCGGCTGCGGGCCTGGGCAATGGAGGGCGGAACACTCGCGGCGCTCGATGCCATCGAACTCATCAGCAGCGGCTTGGCAGAGATCTGCAGCTTTACCATGGCGATTACGGCATCGGACGAGACACGGATTGCGCGCATCATGGCGAGGGACGGCATCAGCCGCGAGAAAGCGGAGCTTCGGATCCGTGCGCAGCATCCAAACGCTTATTTTGAAGAAAACTGCGATTTTACCGTACCAAACGACGGTGACACCGACGAATTTGTCCGTATTTTGAATAAAGATCTGGAGGAAGGATTCAAGCATGGAAAACATGAGAGAAAATTTGTTTTATGAGCAGAAGAACGGTTATGACCGGATTGACACGGAGCAGCGGCTCTCTATCGAGGCGTATTGCCGGGACTATATGGAGTTCCTGAATGAGGCGCGCACGGAGAGAGAAGCGGTGCGCTACGCCGTCGAAAAGGCGGAGGAGCTGGGATTCCGGGCTTATCAGCCCGGTGTGACCCTGGTACCGGGCGATCGAATTTACAGGATCAACCGCGGCAAAGCGCTTATGCTTGCCGTCATCGGAAAGGAGTCACTGGAGCAGGGGGCCGTGATCGCCGGGGCTCATATCGACTCTCCGCGTCTCGACCTCAAGCAGATTCCGATGTATGAGCAGGATGAGCTCTGCTATTTCCGGACCCATTACTACGGCGGAATCAAAAAGTACCAATGGGTGACCATCCCGCTGGAGCTGCACGGTGTTGCGGCGCTGAAGAACGGCGAGACGGTGGAAATCTGCATCGGAAGGGAGCCGGGAGAACCGAAGTTTGTCATCACGGATCTGCTTCCGCACCTGGCGGCGGATCAGATGAAGAAGACCATGGCCGAGGGCATCACCGGCGAAGGGTTAAACATCCTGATCGGCAGTGTTCCCTACGCCGATGACGGTAAGGACCGCGTCAGACTTGCGGTTCTGAGCCTGCTGAATGATGCTTACGGCATCACGGAAGAGGACTTCCTCTCCGCGGAGCTTACGGCTGTTCCCGCATTTGACGTGTGTGAGATCGGCCTGGACCGTTCCATGATCGGCGGATACGGACATGACGACCGGGTCTGCGCCTGGGCGGAGCTGAAAGCCATCTTTGATCTTGAGACGCCGAGAAGAACCTGCGTCTGCATCCTGGCGGACAAGGAAGAGATCGGCTCTGAGGGCGTAAGCGGGATGCAGAGCTCGGCCTTTGACTGCTTCATGGAGGACCTCTGCGAGGGACAGCATGTCGCGCTTCGACGCTGCCTGGAGAACAGCTTCTGCCTCTCCGCCGATGTCTCCGCGGCATTCGATCCGCTCTACCCGGAGGTCTCGGAGAAGCGCAGCGAGTCCAAGATCAACTACGGTCTTGCCATCTGCAAGTACACGGGCGCACGGGGAAAATCCTCCACAAGCGATGCTTCGGCGGAAATCGTCGGATATCTTCGCGGGCTCTTTGAGAGAGAACAGGTGATCTGGCAGATGGCCGAGATGGGCAAGGTCGACCAGGGCGGCGGCGGAACCATTGCCAAGTATATGGCGAATCGCAACATCGACACCATCGACGCGGGGGTACCGGTCCTGAGCATGCATGCACCGTTTGAGGTCGTTTCCAAGCTTGACTGCTACATGACCTACAAGGGGATTCTGGCCGCCTACCGTGACTGATCGGAAGATCAGAAACTTACCATTCAAGTATATACAAATAGACGCCTCGTACGAGCATAAGTACGAGGCTTTTTTAACGCTGTTTCGGAAAAGAACAGCCCGAACGGCAGCTTGGGATTGCTTTTGCATGCTTGATGTGTTATGATATAGAAACGGAAATGTAACTATTTTGTGTTATTATTGCGCATATCTATTTGTTCCGCGGAGAGGTCTATGCTGAATCGTTTGCTGGAACAAGTGAATAGGAAAAGGGCTGAAAGACGCAGGCAGATTGCGTTGCTGCTCTGTCTATCGCTGCTTGTGTCAGTGGCGGTCGGGATCAGTGTGCGGCGAACCGGTATTGCGCTGAGCGGGTCAATAACGACCCTTGTTTGCCCGTATTGCGGCGATGGCGCGGAGCCGGTTGCACATGTCCACAATGCATCCTGCCTTGACGGAGCCGGCAATCTGGTATGCCCGCTCCCGGAGCGCCAACCTCATCTCCACACGGAGGACTGCTATCGGGAAGAGCGGGAACAGATCTGCGGTATGGAGGAGAATCCCGGACATGTCCACGAAGACGCATGCTATGCCGAAGAAACGCTGCAAATCTGCGGCCTTGAGGTGAACTCCGGACACCGGCATACAGAGGACTGCTTCCCGGAGAGAAGCGAGGAACCGTCCTGCGGCCTGGAAGAGGGGGCGGGCGCACATGAGCATACCGAGGAATGCTTCCGGACAGAGAAAAAGCTGATCTGCGGCAAGGAGACCGGGGAGGGCGCGCATGTCCATAGCGATTCCTGCTATCAGAGCAGAAGGGTACTGTCCTGTGAGCTGGAAGAGCTCCCTGTCCATGTGCACGATGACAGCTGTTTCAGGATTACGGAAATCCCTGAAGAAAAGGCAGAAGAGCCTTCAGAGGAGATCATAGAAGAGCCGGAAGAAAAGAAGGAAGAGACCGGAGAAAAAGAAGCCCCCGCAGAAAAGAAGGAAGCCTCCGCAGAGGAAAAAGAAGAGCCTGCGGAAGAGAGAGACCTGAAGACCGCTGAAGAGGAGAGCACCAAAGACTCGGAAGTGACGCCGAAGGAAGAGCAGGAAGCTGAGCCTGAACGGGAGGAAGACGAGGAAGATTTGGAACTCCCGGAGAAACCGGTCAGCGATTTCTCCGCCGATCTCGAAACGGCGGAAGTCTGGGAAAAGGCATTTAAAGATCTGAAACTGACCGGAATATGGGCGGAAGATGTGATCGCGGTTGCAGAGACCCAGTTCGGCTACAGCGAGAGCGAACGAAACTTTGACGCGGTACTGAATGACGACAGAGACGCTTATATCTTGAAAGGGTGGACTCGATACGGAGCCTGGTACGGAATCCCGTACGGCGACTGGTGTGCGATGTTTGTCTCCTTCTGCCTGCACTATGCCGGAATCACGGACAAAGAGTATCCGTATGACTGTGCCACGACGACATGGGTACGGAGTCTGGAGGAAAAAGAGCTGTTTTCCCCGGCGTCCGAGTACAGCCCGATGCCTGGGGATCTGGTCTTCTTTGACTGGGAACAGGATGGCCTGACGGATCATGTCGGACTGGTCTACGGGGTGGATGAAAAGGACAATTATCTGCTCACCATCGAAGGAAACCACAGCCGGACGGTGGGGACTTTTGAATACCTGCTGAACGATCCGCGTATCATGGGATACGGCATCCTCAAGTATGTGGAAGAGCCGGAGGATGAAGAGACGGAAGAAGCGGAGGAACCGGAGGGAGCGAAAGAACCGGAAGAAGCGGAAAAATCAGAGACAGTAGAAGAGCCGGAAAAAGCGGAAGAACCGAAGAAAGAGGTAGAACCGGAGAATACGGAGAATGCCGGAGAAGAGAACCTGACCGAAGGCAGCAATCCCGCCCCAGTACAAAATGACACCGGAGCACAGGCTGCGGAACAAAGCGGTGATCAGGATACCGAAAACCGGAGAGAGCCGGATGAGCCCCTGCCTCCGACCGGATCGGAACTCCCGAAACGGGTGCAGCGTTTCGACAAGAGCGTGGCGGGAATCCGTGTTCAGGTTGAGGCGGATGAAGGGGCGTTCCCGGAGAACACCTATATGTCGCTTGCACCGATTGACGGGAATTTCCTGAAGGATGCGCTTTCCGACGAGGTCGACGGAGAGATTCTGGAGATCCAGGCGGTGGATATTGTCTTCGTGAACGAATATGGAGAAGAACTGGAACCGGCGATACCGATCCGGGTGAGCATCACCGTTCAGGAGACGCAGTACTCCGACCGGGCTACCGACGTCATCCACATCGACGACAACGGAACGCCCTCCCTTGTACCGCAGCTTGCCGATGAAGGACCGGAAAGCAACTGTGAGATTCTGTTCGATGCAAGCAGTTTCACGCCCTATGCCGTTGTGCGGAGAACCGGCGAGCCTGTGACGCCTGCGCCCGCAGCGGACCGGCCAA
>CAMKEK010000031.1:0-11455 GCA_946411545.1 uncultured Clostridia bacterium | reverse complement strand
AGGGCGGCGAGATCCGCGTCCGCTGCGCCCGCCCGGGCGAGACCATCCAGACCCTGGACGGCACCGACCGCGCCCTGACCGAGACCATGCTCTGCATCTGCGACACCGACAAGCCCGTGGGCGTGGCCGGCGTCATGGGCGGCGCCAACAGTGAGATCGTGGGCGACACGGCCATGGTCCTCTTCGAGAGCGCCAACTTCGACGGCGTCTCCATCCGCCGCACCGCCACCGCCCTGGGCATGCGGACCGACGCCTCTTCCCGCTACGAGAAGGGCCTCGACCCCGAGAACACCTACGCCGCCGTCCAGCGCGCCTGCGAGCTGGTGGAGCTCCTGGGCTGCGGCGAAGTGGTGGAGGGCGTCATCGACGTCTACCCGGCCGGCCGCCGCGAGACCGTCCTCCAGCTGGAGCCGGAGAAGATCAACGCCCTCCTGGGCACCGACATCGACGTGCCCACCATGACCGCCATCCTCCGGGAGCTGGGCTTCACCGTCCAGGGCGAGACCGTCCGCGTCCCCAGCTGGCGCGGCGATGTGGAGCATTACTCCGACCTTGCCGAGGAGGTGGCGCGCTTCTACGGCTACAACGAGATTCCCACCCGCTTCACCGGCGCCATCAGCACCTGCGGCGGCTTCACCCCCGAGCAGCTCTGCGAGCGCCGGATCGGCGAGATCTGCCGCGGCATCGGCCTGGACGAGATTATTACGTACTCGTTCATCAGCCCCGCGTACTATGACAAGATCTGCCTCCCCGCCGACTCCCCCCTGCGCGACAGCCTCCGGATCCTGAACCCCCTGGGCGAGGACACCTCCATCATGCGCACCACGATCCTGCCGTCCATGCTGGAGATCCTGACCCGGAATTATAATTACCGGAACCCCGCTGCCCGCCTCTACGAGATCGGCCGGACGTACCACAAGCGAGAGGACGGCCTGGCGGACGAGCCGAAGACGGTCTCCCTGGGCGCCTACGGTCCCGGCATGGACTTCTTCACCCTGAAAGGCTGGGTCGAGGAGCTGCTGGAGGGCCTGGCCACCGCGAAGCCGAAGTTCAGGGCCGAGACCTCCAACCCGTCCTACCATCCCGGGCGCTGCGCCACCGTGTGGATCGCCGACCGCTGCGTCGGCACCCTGGGCCAGATCCATCCCCGCGTGATGCGGAACTACTCCGTGGATGCCGAGTTTTACTGTGCCCAGCTGAGCTTCGAAGCCTTGTTCGAGGCCCGGGGCGGGGTACCGGTCTTCAAGCCATTGCCGAAGTATCCGGCGGTGACCCGCGACATTGCCGTGATCTGCGATCTCACGGTTCCCGTGGGCGAGATGGAAGAGACCATTCTGTCCGCCGGCGGCGAACGCCTGATTGACTGCGCGGTCTTCGACGTCTACACCGGCACCCACATCGTCCAGGGCAAGAAGTCCGTGGCCTTCTCTCTGACCATGCGCGACGAGAACCAGACCCTGACGGACGAGCACGCCGAAGAGATCCTGCGGGAAGTCCTGAAGGCTCTGAAGGAAAACCACGGCGCCGAAATGCGCTGACGGGGGAAGCGGTAACCCCACATTTCACATTATCCAGAGCTGAGCAATGCCTGAGCACGGCTTCACGGGAGCAGAGATGTTCCTGTGAGGCCGATTTTTTTCGCGGCTGCGGGCCGTTTGTCCATTGCCGTGATTGCCGATAACGGGGGATCGGCCATAGCATGGGAAACGGCAAAACATCCCATCGCGCCAGCGTTTTTGCCCTCTCATTGCCATCATTTCCCATAAGTATATTAAATGTATAAGCAGACACAGGGACGCGGTTTTGTCTTGTGCTGACCCGTTAGACGGATTCAACCAGAAAAAATAAGCAGCCGTTCTGCTTCGGCAGTTCGGTTGCTTCCGTTCCGGACCAGGCCGGGCTGCCGGTTTCGCAGGAGATAATGCATACAAAATATGCAAAAAAAGACTTTACTTGAGCACAAGTTATGGTATAATAATTAGCAGGTTCGTATTCCGTTTGATATCATGGAATTCGGAAATATGCAGCGATTGGGAACGCAGTTTTCGTTCTCGGACAGAAAGAGGAGTGGTTTTTATGCAGGATGTCACAAGAAAGTTTGCGGCGCTTGACAGTAAGGCCGAGATGAAGGAGATTCTCTCCTCCGTGTATAATTCCCTGATGGTCAAGGGCTACAATCCGATTAACCAGATTGTCGGGTATATTCTCTCTGAGGATCCCACCTACATTACCAGCTATAACAATGCACGCAGCCTGATCTGCCGGCTGGACCGGGACGAACTGCTGCAGGAGCTGCTGAAGACCTATCTGGATAAGTGAGCAGTGAGTTTTCACTGTTATAATAAGCCCGGCACAGCCGGGCTTATACTCTATGCGGGGAGACAGAAAAGAGATGTATGATCTGATACTCATTGTGGCTGCGGTTGTTCCGGCGGTTTTCCTGATGGTTAAGGTCTATCAGGCCGACAGGCTGGAGAAGGAACCGGTCGGGATGCTGATTGGGCTCTTCTTTCTTGGAATCATCTCGACCACACTGGCGGGGATTACCGAGGAACTTGGAAGCGGCGCACTGGCAAATCTGTTTCCGAATGGCGGACTCATTTCGGATGCGCTGCTGTACTTTGTTGTCGTTGCGGTCTCGGAAGAGGGCTTCAAGTATCTGCTGCTGAAGATCCGGACGTGGAAGAACCCCCACTTCAACTGCCAGTTTGACGGAGTGGTCTATGCGGTTTTCGTTTCACTGGGTTTTGCGCTTTGGGAAAACATCGCCTATGTGATGCGCTTCGGCTTTGGAACCGCGGTGGCGAGAGCGGTGACGGCCGTTCCGGGGCATGCATGCTTCGGTGTCTTTATGGGCGTCTGGTACGGCGTCGCGAAACGCTATGAGCTTGCAGGACGCATCGAAGACTCTGCCCATGCGCGTAAGATGGCGCTTTTGATTCCGGTTCTGCTGCACGGCGCCTATGACTTCATCGCATCCATGGAAAACGATCTGATGGGGATCATTTTCCTGGTTTTCGTGGGATGGATGTTCCGTACCGCACTGAATCTTGTTCGGAAAGTTTCGGCAGAGGACAGGCCTCTGGCGCAGGCAACTGACCTTATTCAAGAATCATACAAGGAGGAAGAATCATGGCAGTGAAAAAAGTCGGCACCTTGATCCGGGAAGCGCGTACAGCGAAAAAGTATTCCCAGGAGCAGCTGGCAAGCGAAATTAACGGACTCAGCGGAAGCGACATCGGCAAGGCGGAGCGCGGAGAGAAGGATCTTTCACAGACTCATCTCAGGGCGATTGCAAAAGTGCTCGGCATTACCCAGAAGTCGCTGCTGGAAGCGCCCAAGGGAGGCAGTGCGGCAACCGCGGCTTCCAAGAAGACAGCATCCGCGTCAAAAACAACGACGGCATCCAAAACCTCGGCCGCCAAGAAAACGACTTCGGCCAAGGCTGCATCCGCTTCGAAGAACACGTCGACAACAGCGAAGAAGACAAGCTCCGCGGCGACGAAGAAGACTTCTTCCGGGACGACGAAAAAAGTGGCAAGTGCTTCCTCCCTCAGCGCTTCGGAGAAGAAGCTGATCGAGCTCTACCGCGCGGCGTCTTCGGAGGACAAGAAGCTGGCAACCCGAATCCTGAAGGGGGATAAGATGGAGATTTCGGACCTGCTCCCGATGCTGATGGCAAGCGGAGACATCGGGGAAGAAGGTCTTCTGGGCGGCCTCCTTGGCAAGCTTCAGGGACTGGCAAAATAAAGGAAAGCGAAACCGGGATACCCGAATAAAGGTGTCCCGGTTTTCCTTTCAGATATCAATAAAAGCAGGGCAGTGATTCCGCGTGAATCACTGCCCTGTGCACAAGTTCTGTTTATACCTGATATGAGGCGGACATATAAAGCTTCGCCGGCACACATCGGAAGAGACTCACATGGGCGGATCTTCTTCGTCCGTGTCGAAGCCGCCGGCAAGAAGCTTCTCCGCCATTCTCCGGCTGCCGAGGATCCAGATGTAGTCGCCCGCCTGGATGGTCATGTTGACATCGGGCTGAAGGATCGGAAGATTCTGGCGCTGAAGGCCGAGGATCATACAGTCGTACTTCTCACGCAGCGCACTGGAGCGGATGCTCTTTCCGGCCAGCTCCGAATCTTTCCGGACCTTGATCGCATAGGCAAAGACCGCATACGGTGAATCGGCCTGACTCTCGGTATAGGCGCGAAGTGTGGGGAGTTCCTCATACTCCTGCATGCCGAGGCTGAGGCGCAGGGAACGCAGGTCCTCCGCTTTCCCGACGAGGACGAGAAGATCGCCTTCGCGAAGCTCCAGCGTGCCGGACGGCATATTGCGGACTTTGTGGTTCCGGACGACCTGGATGACGTTGACACTGAAATGACTGCCCCAGGCGAGCTGCTTGAGCGTCCGTCCGTAGAGTTCCGGCGGGCAGGTCAGCTGCTGCACAAAAAGGGCCTCATCGAGCCATTCCATCTCATCTTCGGTGCCGACCTCGCGCTGAAGGTTCCGCTCGTTGAAGTTGGCCATGAAGCGCGCCTCGGCCGAGACATACGCCGAGGACATCCAGCCGCTTCGGTAAATCAGCAGAATCGCCGCGGCGATGAGGGGGATGAGCACCCAGCTGTGCAGCTCGAGAATTGTCTGCAGCGGGAAAAAGGCGATCAGTACGATCAGCATGAAGCGAAGCGCGGTCAGCGCGATCAGGGGGAGCCGGTAATAACGGTTCTTAACCCAGAGCGTCGTGTATTCCGTCGAGTGCAGGTCCAGCATCGGCCGGATAAACAGGGAGATCCCGACGGCACAGAACAGAATGCTGACCGCCTGGGCGATCCAGGGCTTCGGAAGGGTATCCTGCAGAAAAGGATAGAGCAGCAGCTGGCCCAGCAGCGAAGCCCCGAACATCAGGACCCCGTAAAAGATGGTGACTTTCACATAGCGCCGCAGATAGTTGGCCCAATCGCTGTCCTGGGTTTCGGAGACCGGCGGGGCGTCCGTCGTGTAACGCTCCAGCTTCTCGCCGAGCTTTTTGGGGAGGAGACGCCGAATCAGGAGATAGAGCCGGTCTGCGTTCTTGATGAAGGCCGGTGTCGTCAGGGTCGTGATCACCGAGACGGAGACGATAATCGGATAAAGGTAATCTGAAATCACGCCCAGATTCATGCCCAGGGTCGCGATGATAAAGGCAAATTCACCGATCTGCGCCAGAGAAGCGCCGCAATGCACCGCAATACGAAGCGGCTGGCCGGAGAGCAGCACACCGAGAGAAGAGATGGTGAGCTTACCGAAGACCGTGACAAGAGTGATAATCACAATCGGCAGGGCATACTTCACAATCATGGAGGGATCGATCATCATGCCGACGGAGAGGAAGAAGATCGTCCCGAAGAGGTCTTTGATCCCGGAGGTCAGGTGCTCCACGCGCTCGGCGTGAATGGTGCCCGCCAGAAGCGAACCGGCCAGGAACGCGCCGAGGGCAGAGGAGAAGCCGAGGTGTTCTGCCAGAAGGACCATGCCGAAGCAGATGCCGAGAGAGACGATCAGCAGGGTTTCATCGTTCATGAAATCCTTGGCCTTTTGCAGAAAGGTCGGCAGAATATAGATCCCGAGAATCAGCCACAGCGCAAGATAGAGCACCAGTTCGCCCAGCTGCAGCGCAAGGGCGACGCCGGAGATGCTCTTGCTCACGGAGACCGTCGAGAGAATGATCATCATGAAAATGCCGGCGATGTCCTCGATGACCAGTGTCCCGAAGACAAGCTCCGCAAACGGTTCCCTGCGCACATTCAGCTCATCAAAGGCCTTGATGATGATGGTGGTGGAGCTCATGGAGAGCATGCCGCCGAGGAAAATACTGTCCATCATCGGCCAGCCCATTGCCTGGCCGACGAGATAGCCGAGAACCAGCATGCCGAGCACTTCGGTCAGGGCCGTAATGACGGCGGTTCCGCCGACACTTGCAAGCTTGTGAAGATTAAACTCCAGGCCGAGGCCGAACATGAGAACGATGATACCGATCTCACTCCAGGTCTCGATGGAGACGGAATCCACAACCGTGAAGAAGTAGGGCATATACGGCCCGACCAGAAAACCGGCCAGGATATATCCCAGTACCAGAGGCTGCTTTATACGCCGGAAGAGGATGGTGACCACCCCCGCGGTCAGCAGCATCACCGCAAGATCCGTTATCAGTTTAGGCATGACTTGACTCCATCCCGCTTCTGTTAAAGCTCATTGGTGTCAAGAAGGATCGTGACCGGTCCGTCGTTTTCGGAATCCACCTTCATTTCCGCGGCAAAGACGCCCGTTTCCACATGAAAACCGCGCTCTCGGCACTCCCGGATCACCTGCTCATAGAGAGGGACGGCGGTCTCGGGCCTTGCGGCGAGGGAGAAGCCGGGACGGCGGGAACGGCAGTCGGCAAAGAGCGTAAACTGGCTGATGATGAGCAGCTCCGCCCCGGCCTTGTCGGGGGAGAGGTTCATCTTTCCGTTTTCATCTTCAAAAATCCGAAGGCCGCAGATTTTGTCGGCGATTTTGGAAGCTTCCTTTTCCGTGTCGTCTTTGTGAACACCGAGCAGAACAAGCAGACCCTTTTGAATCCGCCCGTGGACCTCACCGTCGATGACAACGGAGGCGTGGTTGACTCTTGTAACAACAGCGCGCATATCGTATATTCCTTTCTGTGATACATCAAACTCAAAAGATTGTATCACAATTTCCGGAAAAACAAAAGGACTTGGCAGAAGAGAGAGTCGATGTTATAATAAATTTCACATATTATTAACCTTATGGATGCTCATGTACGAAGGCGGAAGCCGGATGAGCCGGATTCTTTAGGAAAACGAAAAGAGAAGCGATGAAAAAAGTTCTGATCGCCATGAGCGGCGGTGTTGACAGCAGTGTGGCTGCCCTGCTTCTGAAAGAGCAGGGCTTTGACTGTGTCGGGTGCACGATGCGCCTTTTTGGCGGGGAAGAGGACGCGGCAAAGCCGGAAAAGACCTGCTGTTCCCTGGAAGATGTCGAGGATGCGCGCAGCGTCGCCTGCCGCCTCGGGATGCCGTATTATGTGTTCAATCTGACGGATTCCTTCCACGACTGTGTGATCGCGCCGTTTATCGAAAGCTATCGAGAGGGCAGAACGCCGAACCCCTGCATCGACTGTAACCGCTATCTGAAGTTTGAAAAGCTCTATGAGCGGGCACAGGCGCTGTCCTGTGACGCGATTGCGACAGGACATTATGCACGGGTCTGCTTTGACGGGAAACGCTACAGCCTGAAAAAGGCGCTGGACCCGTCGAAGGACCAGAGCTATGTGCTCTATTCCCTGACCCAGGATCAGCTTGCGCGGACGCTGTTTCCCCTCGGTGAGCTGACGAAACAGCAGACGAGGGAATTGGCCGAAGCCCACGGTTTCCTGAATGCCCAAAAGCCGGACAGCCAGGATATCTGTTTTGTGCCGGACGGCGACTATGCCGGATTTATAGAACGTACCACGGGACTGACCTTCCCAGCGGGGGATTTCGTAAGCCCGGAGGGAAAGGTGCTGGGCAGGCACAAGGGAATCATCCATTATACGGTCGGCCAGCGCAGAGGACTTGGCGTTTCGGCGAAAGAGCCGCTGTATGTTGCGGGCATTGATCCGGAGCGGAACACCGTTACGTTGACGGGGGAGTCCGGATTCCAGATCAACACCGTCTATGCCGATCAGGTCAATCTCATCTCGGGCGAGGCGCTCACCAAACCGATCCGGGCGAGAGTGAAGCTCCGCTACCGTCAGCCGGAGAGACCGGCCACGGTGAGCATGGAGGGAGACCAGCTTAAAATCTGCTTTGACGAAACACAGCGTGCCCCGGCACCCGGACAGGCCGCCGTGCTCTATGGCGAGGACGGAGAGACCGTTCTCGGCGGCGGCACGATACTGCGCAGTGAAAGAAGGGAACCTGCATGAAAAAACAGATCATGGCGCTGCTCCTTGTAATCGTCTTCTGCTCTACGCTGATTCCGATGCAAGCCGGCGCGGACGGAGAGGCCTTTGCAATGCAAATCACGGTAAACGGAGAACAGAAAGCGGTCCGCGCGTACAATGATTCCTATGAGGGCAACCTCTATCTCTCTCTGACGGATCTCGCGGCGGCGCTCGGGGCGACCGAAAAACGGTTTCGGTTTGAGCGGGTCGTCTCCTCCACGGACGGAGAGTACTTCTCCATCACAACGGGGCAGGCCCCGGTCCTCGGATCCGGCGCCGGAGGGGCGACAGGGAGCGCGGCACCGGTGATGCTGAATCTCGCGCGCAACCGTCTGCTTGTAGACGGCGGAGACCGGAAGTACTATACCTGCAATCCCCAGAACGGCGATCTCTATATGAGTATCACGGATGTACAGCTGATGCTTGACATGACCTTCGAAAAGAGCGGGAACACCTGGACGGCAAAACCGAACCAGCACTTTATCCCGGATATCAAGACCCTGCGTGACGCCGGTTACTTCGACAATATCAGCAGCGTTTATCTCGCGGATGCCAACAGCGGAGAAGCCCTGTTCCTCTGGAACGGCTACAGCGAACTGCCGGTGGCAAGTCTGACCAAACTGCTGAGCTATTATATCCTGAAAGAGGGAATTGCCGCCGGAGAGATCAAAGCCTCCGACTCGGTCCGGATCTCGGATCATGCCTATGCCGTCTCCAGAACCCAGGACGGGATTGTTCCGATGGAAGCGGGAGCATACGTGCCGTTCTCGGAACTGATGGATGCCATGCTGGTGGCCAGCAGCAACGAGGCTGCCATCGCGCTGGCCGAGCATCTCTGCGGCAGTGAGGCGGCCTTTGTGGAGCGGATGAATGCAAGAGCCCGAGAGCTTGGCCTTTATTCCGCTTTGATGTATAACTGCAACGGTTTGCCTTCCTACGACGGCGGGAACACCCCGTTCAAACGCCAGAACCGGATGAGCGCGGCGGATCTGTTCCTGCTGACCCAGCTGATTCTGCAGCAGTATCCGGAGATCACGGAGATTACCTCCACGACCCTTGCGCACATGCCCAGCCTGAACGATTACTGGACGGCGAACTCCAACCCACTGGTCTATAACATGACAGGAATCACCGGCCTGAAGACCGGATCGACAGACCGGGCGGGATACTGTCTCGTGGCGACGATGCCTGTTCAGAAGGACGGACAGACACACAATGTGGTTCTGGTCCTCCTGGGGGCCGAAACCGCGGCCGTCCGGGGACAGGCCGCGGAGATCCTGCTGCGCTATGCCCGCGCGCTGTATCAATAATCTATACATAGAAATCTTTTGGTCAGGAGGATCATCATCATGAAACAATTTCTTGTCGTTGTCGACATGCAGAAGGACTTTGTTGACGGTGCGCTGGGCACCCCGGAAGCCGAGGCCATTATTCCCGCGTGCATAGAGAAGATCCGGAACTTCGATGGTGATTTGTTTGTCACCTATGATACGCATTTTGAAGATTATCTCAGTACGGCGGAAGGCCGGAAGCTCCCGGTGCCACACTGTATTTACGGCACTCCCGGATGGGAACTCGACAGCAGGATCGGAGATTTGATGGAAGAGCTTCCGCATTATAAAGTCCAGAAGTATACATTCGGTTCTACGACCCTTCCGCTTTTGATGACGGAAGTCGCCGACGGCGAGGATTTTTCCATAGAGCTTATAGGCCTTTGTACAGACATTTGCGTTGTGAGCAACGCGCTTTTATTGAAGGCCCATTTTCCCGAAGCGCCGATCTCGGTCGATTCAAAATGCTGCGCGGGTGTCACCCCGGAGCTGCACGAAGCAGCGCTCAAAACGATGCAAAGCTGTCAGATTACGGTGTTATAACCCTTCTGCTTTAGACGGGTACCTGGAAGAGGAGATGAATAAATGGTAATCTGGATGCTGAGTGCGCTGATCATAGCTTTTTTGGTGAGCTGTGTTTCCGGAAAGCTGTATATTCCGTGGCTGAAGAAGCGCGGCTTCGTACAGCCGCTCAAGGATGAAGTCAATCAAATCGTGTATCAGGCAGAGCATACTTCTGAAGAACATAACTAAACCCAACAAGGGAGGCAATGGTTTCTGACCACTGCCTCCCTTAGATAATATTCTACTGCTCAATTACAATCTATGTTTCCCGCTGCTGCGATCATACGATATATCCGTTCCGACGGGCTGGGCAAACAGCGTTACCGGTGCAAGAGCTGTGGGCGCAAGCTAACCTGCCCATTATAATTGTTGTCGTTATCGGTAGCTTTCCACGGGCAAGGACACGTTCTGACAGACCTGCTCTATTATGGCGATGCTGCCCTGTGTTGCAATCTCGGAAGCATGGTCGCCGGTATCGGTCATTTCAGATCCTGCATAAATGGCTGTACATGCCTGGGCGGGAATCGAAAGTCCCGCAAACTTGAATACGGTTATGAGAAGTGATAGTAGTCTTTTAGTGTGCACGAGGCTGCCTCCTTGCATAAGTGTTTTGTTATGCCATGTAAGAACAGCATAAGATCATGGTGCTTCAATTCTATACTGAAATGTAAAGAAAAGACCTTGAAACGAAAACATTTCAAGGTCTAATCTTGGCGCAGAAGGAGGGATTTGAACCCTCGCGTGCTTTTTAGACACCTACTCCCTTAGCAGGGGAGCCCCTTCGGCCTCTTGGGTACTTCTGCAGATCCGAACGCTCAGATACTATAGCACAAAGAAGGGGAGCTTGTCAAGAAAAAGCTGCGGAACATTTTCAGGAAACCCGAAACGGAGGAGTCTGCGGCATTTCCGATGACGCAGAGGAAGCAGAAGAAAAGTGCACAGTCGCAAAGGAAAAGCCGCAGGCAAGAAGACATGCCTGCGGCTGAACTCTTTTGGAAGGGGGAGGCTTACTTGAAGGAGGGGGTGGTATCCTTCTGGATGACGTCGTGGGCGCCGCCTTCCACGATGCTTGTGGAGGAGACCAGCGTGAGGACCGCCTTTTCCTGCAGCTCGGGGATCGTCAGGGCGCCGCAGTTGCACATGGTGTGGCGCACTTTGCTCAGGGTCAGCGCGACGTTGTCTTTCAGACTGCCGGCGTAGGGAACATAGGAATCCACGCCTTCCTCGAAGGAGAGCTTCTTGTCGCCGCCCATATCATAACGCTGCCAGTTGCGGGCGCGTGCGGAGCCTTCACCCCAGTATTCCTTATAATAGGTACCGCCGATGTTGACACGGTTGGTGGGGCTCTCGTCAAAGCGGGCAAAGTATCTGCCCAGCATGACAAAGTCGGCGCCCATGGCGAGGGCAAGCGTGATGTGGTGGTCATAGACGATGCCGCCGTCGGAGCAAACGGGAACATAGATGCCGGTTTCCTCAAAGTAGCGGTCGCGCTCGGCGCAGACCTCAATCACCGCGGTAGCCTGGCCGCGGCCGATACCCTTGGTCTCGCGGGTGATGCAGATGGAGCCGCCGCCGATGCCGACCTTGACGA
>CAMKEK010000030.1:0-11590 GCA_946411545.1 uncultured Clostridia bacterium | reverse complement strand
GTAAAAGCGGATATTTCCAAACCAGCCCAGCCCATCCGCTCCGAGATGATTCGGTCTCGCTTCAAACACCAGGGTTTCATAAACCGATCGGAAATCCGTAAACAGATTCGGCGCAATCAGGAAAACCGTCAGCAGCAGCAGACAAATGCTCAACAGCCCATACCATACGATCCTGCCATATGTTTTTTCCCTCATGCAGCGCCAGATCACCATTCCCGCAATCATCAGACAAAGGATCCCCGCGGGATATTTGATGCTGATTCCGATCCCGGTCACGATAACCGACAGCCACAGCCATCCGGTCTTTCCGCTCTCCAGATACAGCTGGGCAAACAGCGCGAAGAGCAGGACGAAGAAAGTCAGCACAATATCCGGCGTCGCATAGGCGGAGTGTTCCACCAAAACCGGCGAAAATGCAAAGACAAAAGCGGTAATCGTCTGAGTAAGCGGCCGGCTCTCTTTCTTCACCATCCGTCCGGCCAGAACCGCTGCCAGGGGGATCATCGCTGTCCCAAAAAGCGCCGTAAAACCTCTCGCAATCACATAGAAGGCCATGTAATGCGTCTCAAACGCCTCATAGGCAGGAACTCCGAACAGGATGCGCGACGCCAGGGCAAAGAGCGCTGCATTGCACTTGATTTCAAACTGGTCCGGCCGATTGTAGACAAAGGCCAGCCAGGAGTGTCGGCGCAGCATGTCGATTGCGTTGTCCACAATGGTAAACTCGTCGGGATGCAGCGCCATCGGGTATCCCCAGAAACACGAGGCCAGCCGAAGAGCCATCCCGCCAAAGGTGATCAGAGCCAGGATCCAGAGCGCTGTTCTTTTTCTTCTGTCGCGTTCTGTCATTCTTCCGTGCATCTCCCGTTCTCTGACTGCTGTGCCAATCTTTGCGCCCGGATCAGCTCCAGTTCAAAATCCTGGCGGTTCTTCCGGTTGATGGTTTCCAGAACCAGCCCGGAAAAGAAGGACTGAATCGCCGCAATCATCACAAAACCGCTCACGATCAGGGTCGGGAACCGCGGTACCAGCCCTGTGCGGAAATACTCCGTAAACACCGGCAGGAACATCACGAATGCAATAATTGTCAGCAAAAGCGCGATGATTCCGAAAAACACCATGGGTTTATACGCCCGGAACAGCTTCCAGATCGTGTGCAGGACCTTCATTCCGTCGGAATATGTGTTGAGCTTGGAAACACTGTTTTCCGGGCGGTCCCGGTACTCAATCACCACATTTTCCACCGCAAGGTTCTTATCGATCGCGTGAATGCTCATTTCTGTCTCGATCTCAAATCCCCTGGACAGGACCGGAAACGTCTTCACAAACTGAAAGCTGAAGGCGCGGTAACCGGTCATAATGTCCTGAATGCTGCTCTGAAACAGGAAGTTGATGCTCTGCCTCACCAAAAGATTTCCGAGATTGTGAAACGGGCGCTTGTTCTCTTCAAAATAGGTGGAGGAAAGCCTGTCGCCGACCACCATATCACATTGCCGCTCCAGCACCGCTTCAATCATTTTCGGTGCGCTGTCAGCAGGATAGGTGTCATCCCCGTCGACCATCAGATAGCACTCCGCGTCGATCTCGCGGAACATTCTCCGGATGACATTTCCCTTTCCCTGCCGGTATTCATGGCGAACCGTCGCCCCGGCCTTCGCTGCAAGTTCGGCGGTCCCGTCGGTGGAATTGTTGTCATAGACATAGACCCGGCTATTCTCAGGCAGAACCGCCAGGAAGTCCCGTACAACCTTTTCGATGGTCAGCGCTTCGTTGTAGCAAGGGATCAATACCGCTACTTTATCCATTGTTTCCCCCTGATGCTCTCTGCCGTTTATCCGTTATGAGACGGTACAGCGCGGCAAAATGCAATGCGGCCAGCGGCCAGATGACAGCCGTGTATCGGATTTCCGGAATGCCGAAGGAAGTCAGCACCGCAAGCAGAACATTCATCACAAGCAGGCCGCTCTGTAAAAGCCGCTTCTGTCGGTCTGTTTCATCGGAAATCATCCAAACCGCCCCGACGGCAGGAAAAAGCGTGAGCCACCCATAGCTTTTCAGGAACAACACTCCGAAGCGTCGGACAGTTTTCCACAGATACTCTCCCGGATGTTCCCGGATATACGCTTTTGCCATGGTCCCAAACAATCTGCTTTTCTCTGCCATGGTCATGTCCCCATCGTGGTAAATCTCATCTCTGGTTTCATCGAAGTAGTTTTCGCCTTCCTCGATCGTCACCGGTGCATTGGCGCATGCCGTGATATAGACATCCGCACCGGAATAGCTCTCCAGAAGAATCATCTCCCCGGTTTCCCGGTAGTTGATTGCCAGATTCAGTCCCAATACCAGGACGGGAAACAAAAGTGCTGTCGCGGCACGCCTCGGTTTTCGCTTCTTAAAGGCAGAGACCAATGTATATCCGAGAACCGCCAGATAAACCGGAGACAGCACCGGTCTTGTCAGCAGCAGGTACAGACCCGCCACATTCAGCCACAGCAGCTTTCGCTTGCTTTCAGAGCAGAATATCAGCCAAAGAATCAGGCTGAGCAGAAAAAGATAATAGTGCTCCACCATGATATTGCCAAGAAGGACTCTGCAGCGCATACAGCCCAGCAGATAGATCAGCGGGCTCAGCCCACAGCGTCCGAAAAGATTTCGCTCCGTTTCGCAAAGCAGCAGGCAGGCGCCGCCGAACAGGATCGCCTGAACGCCGATGATCATCGGTTCCGTAAACCGCAAAGCCCTCAGCAGGAGCAGAATCAGGGGAAGTCCCGGCGGTACCACGAAACCCGGCAGCCACCGCGTGCACTGGATGAAATGACCGGTGGAAAGGAAATTGTCCGCCACACTCAGATACAGGCTTCCGTCTGCCGTCACGTTTCCGATTTTTCCCATCCGGACGTATTCATACAGCAGAAGCAAAACCGTCGGAAGCACCAGTGCTGCCAGTCGGACGATGGTTATACGTTTGTTTTGTCTCTCAGCTTTCATTCCGCTCTGCCGCTACCGTCTTTGTCTCTTCTATTCTTCTATGACGATGATCCGAATCACATCGTAATAGTCCGCCATGACGCCGTTTGGCCAGCCTGCATCAGGATAGAGATCCTGATTTCCGTACTGGGCGGAATACTTGGTTCTGCAGGGAAAGGGTGACAAGACAACCCGTTTGTCTCCTGCCGCCGCTTCGGCAAAAGCAGCTTCTCTCTCAATCGCGGCCAGGTGAACACGGTAAATATCCTCTCCCCCAAGCAGCAGGCAAAGGAAAAAGCACACCGTGACAAGGCCCGTTACCGCAGTTCTCCGCGGATGGTAAGACTTGCCCCGCTCAGGCCCGGCAAGATATACCGCCGCCAGAATCATCAAGGTCACCGGGGCGCAGAAGCCTCGAATCGGGAAGTACTCTCCAAAAAGGAAGAGCGCAACGCCGGATACTCCGCCAATTGCGAAGATCAGCGACACCAGAATTCGCTCTGTATCCGTCCGACGGTTCAGTGCGCTCGTCAGAGCCGCGCAGCAGATCATCAGCGCCAGACTGAGCCCGGCAGGCGCAGAGGAAACCGCCCCCCGAATTCCTTCGTATTCATATGCATGACAGGCTAACACCAGGAACGCCGCTCCACTCAGCACTGCGCCGCTTGCGGCGAGAAGCAGCAAAGATGTCCTCCTGCCTCTTTTTTTTGCGACCAGTACCAGAATCGCAAGGATCAGCACCAACCCGGCCGCAGCAAGCGGGATCGCCCTGCTCGGCACAGAGGCCAGAATCCGTGTGAGGACCCCCTGTTCTGTCGGGTCTCCCGCGTCATGCAGGCGTTGAAAAAGCTTTGCGGAAGGAGCCAGCATCAGGAAAAGATATCCTGTACCGCCGCTGAGCAGCAGAACGGCTTCCTCCCTCGGGAAGCAGCCCGTCCGCCCCCAGGTTCGAACGAGGAGCAGGAAAAGAATCACCAGCATGGCGAATGAAATATGCTCCGACCACGCTCCCGCCGCAAAGGTCGGAAGCAGGAGCAGCAGGACACTGCGCCATCGGTTTTCCTTCTGCCGCTGCAGATGAATAATTCTGCAGATGATAAACCAGGAAAACGCCATGCCCCAGAAGTAATTGCAAGCGCCCGCCGTCCAGAAGAAGACCTGGCCGAAGCCCGGCATGCAGATCCACAGCAACATCCAAACCATCGCGGTCATACCGGCAGACCGTCTGCTTCCCTGCTCTCTGAAAAACACTTCTGTCGTCCAGGAGAAGAACACGGCCACCGCGCCGTTTACAGCCGCGAACACCCACCTGGGATACATCAGGACCAGACTCAGCCAGCCGTGTGCCAGAACCCTCGGGTTCAGGAGCTTTCTGTGCCAGACCATGGAAATCCAGATATCCCGCAGACTGCGGATGCGCGTCCCGGTCGAATAGCCGAAGGCGTAATTATAGTCATCCGCAATCAGCGGTGTCCAAAGGCTGAACAAAAAGATCACGCCGAAGAGGACCGCGAATAAAACCGCACAGCCGGTATCGAGTTTTCTCTGTTTCTCCGTCCGCATCACTCAACGCTTCCAAAGCTTTCGAAGAAGCCCGGTTCCTTTTTCTTTTTTCTCGCCGGTCCCGCCGGGCTGCTCATTCACTCCGATGAACTTCAGAACCGCAACCTGCGGTTCCATCCCCGGCGTGATTTCAATGGTATCACTGTCATAATAGTGAAACAGGGTATCGGATTCAAAATAGTTTTTGAAATCCTCAATGGTTTCCAACCGGTGTCCGCCCCGGTGTCCGTCCCGATAGTGCATCGGGATAATGACATTCGGCATTACTTCATCCGTCGCGCGTTTCGCTTCCTGGGCGGGCAGGGCGGTGCATGACCCGGCACAGACCATCATGACATCCGCTCCGAAGAGTTTGCTGATCTCACCGCCGGACAGCTGCGTTCCCAGATCCCCCATATGGACAAGCTTCATGCCGTCCGCTTTCAGGATGTGGATCAGGCAGAAGCCTCTCCAGTTGCCCATCTTGAAGTCATGCGGCACCCGGATTGTTTCGATCTCGAAAGGGCATTCAGACTCCGGTTTCCCGGACAGAATCACACCTTCACGGTAATTGTGTCCAAAGTGTTCATGGCTGACCAGGACCCGGTCGGCTTTGACGCAGAGCTTCGGATAGCCGTTGATATAATCGCTGTTATACGGATCGATGACAATGCTGTAGCCTTCATGTGTGATGCGAAAGCCTGCATGTCCCAGCCATTGTACGGTCATTCGTCTCTCCTTTTCAGCCGCTGCACTTCGGTTTTACTGTTTCCAGGGCGCGATGTAAGCGCTGAACCCGTCGTGCTGTTCCTTCTGATAGCCCTGATCGGTCAGCATCTTCAGCATGTTGTCGATCTTTCCCTCGCCCGGGATCTTCAGCTCCGCGTTCTCATGCTCCGCCAGAATGACGACATCCGAGGGGTGCCGGTCCAGCTCCTCCAGGAACTGCCGGTAGAGCTCGTCGCTGACCTGAATGGGCGGCCACTGGAAGAAGAAACGGTTTTGCGTCGTTCTGTCCGCCGCCAGATAGGGCCAGGCATAATTGCCGATGATCAGGACATCGTCGCTCTCTTCGGTCTGCTCCGTCAGGTAGGGAACCACACCGTCGTTATACCGCGGCCGAAGATTGCTCACCGCCCGATGTGCAACCGCCGCAGAGGCGAGCATCAAGCCGCACAGAATGATCACTGCCGCGTTCCGCTGTCCGGCTGCCTTCCTGTAAAGCAGCTGCTGCAGCGCATCAAAGAATCCTGCCGCCGGGAGAATCAGTGCCGGGAGGAGAATCAGCAGATAATACAGCGAATCCCGCCCACTGAGCTGCATAAGAACCATGGACACCGCGAAGAACCACAGATTGTACCAATGGAGCTTGTTTTTTCGATCGCAAACAAGGCTCACCGCCATGGCCAGAATTCCGGGCCAGATTCTCGTTAAATTGTTTCGGGTCAGCTGCAGATAGCCTGCCAGACCGGGCGCCATGTTCTCAGAGTACGTAAGATTGAACACGATATAGTAGTGCCACATCTCTTTCAGGCAGTCGTTCCGGATGGCCCAGATCAGCACCGGAAGAAAAGCGGCCAGCATTCCGAGAATAAACAGCAGGATGCAGGTCCCGATTTCCCGCCAGCGCTTCTCCCGAATCAGCCGGATCACAACCAGCGGAACAAAAGCCACCCAAACCGTGACCAGATTGGCCTGCTGCAGCAGAACCACCATGCACGAAAAGCCCAGCAGGAAAAGCTGCCCCCGCGTATAGGTTCCCGTGCGGAAGAAGGAAAAGAAGATCCATGCCGAGAGCGTAATCCACAGCAGCGCGTGTTCTTCGGTATAGTTGCCGCCCTGATACAGCTTGAAAGCACAGACCAGCAGAACCAGCATGATTGCAAGATAGGCATTTCTACGGTCTCTCGAAGCAAAACCGGCAATTCTCAGCATGATCAGCGAGAGCAGGAAAAAGCTGATCATCTCCAGGATCCAGACACCGCCCGCGACAGAGCCCGGCCAGATTGCATATCCAAGGTACTGAATGAAATACAGCGCCGGCCCTTTGTGATCAAAGAGATCGACATAAGGGACCTTCCCAAGATGCATCTGCTTGCCGATATACAGAAACACGGAGGAATCCGTCTGCGTCGGCATGGTTGTCCACGGATACTGCCGCAGAAGCGTTCCCACCGCAAGCGTAATGCAGCCGCAGACCACGAGGTCCAGTATTCTGTCCGAAACCTTGACACGTCCCGTCGGGATCAGCATCCAGAGCAGCTGCATTCCGCAAAGCAGCAGCAGCGGCGCCAGCAGCAGAATGTCTCTGCCGTAAAAAACTTCCACGCAGCTAAATCCTCCTCATGAACGCTTCCGCTTACAGCGCTCTGTTGATGTCCCGGAAATCGGAGAGTGCCTGGCGGCCGATCTTGAAGATCTTCTTCATGTTGATCGAATTGACGCCGCCCTGCCGCGGCCGGAAGGTAATCGGGATATACTTCACTGCGCAGCCTTTCTTCGTATAGACCACCGTCAGCAGCACATTGGAAAGGTTAAAGTCTTTCGGAATGAGGTCAATATAGCGTCGCATGGTCTCCGCTTTCATCAGCCGGTACGGCGTGTTTGCATCGGTCACGGTCACCCCGAAGCAGACTTTGATCACAGCCTTCAGGGTTTTGGTCACGAACACGCGCGAGCCGCCGTCCTGACGTCCTTTGCGCCAGCCGATCACCATATCATAGTTTTCTCTCTCGGCCCAGAAAGGTTCAAATTCTTCCGGCAGCGTCTGTCCGTCGGAATCTGTCTGAAAGACATAATCCGCATCGTGGTCCAGGGCATAGCGATATCCATAAAGAACCGTAGCGCCGTGTCCGCCGTTCGGCTTTGTCAGCGGGAGCAAAAGAGGTTTGTCCTCTGCGCAGGACTTCAGAATGTCAAAGGTGCTGTCCTTGCTTCCGTCATCGATAATGACCAGCCGGGATTCTCCCCCGCCGTTGTGTTTTTCCACGACGGGATACCAGTCCTCCACGACCTGCCGGATGTTCTCTTCCTCGTTATATGCGGGGATCACAATAAACAGCTTATCCATGTTTCCTCCTGTTATTTGATCGATGATCTGAAAAATGCTTCAAACTCATCATACTCTTCTTTCCGGTAACCGTCTTCTTCCAGAACTCCTCGAATTCCTCCGAGAAGATTGTCCGTCCGGTCTCGGTCCTCCTGCCAGCCCGGCAGCACAATGCAGTCGGCCGGCTTCTGCCGGAGTTCCTCGTAAAACTCATCTCTGAGCTGATCGCTGATCTCCAGCGGCGGCAGCTGGTAAAAGAAACGGTTTTGCGTTTTCCGGTCCGCCAGCAGGTAGTACCAGGAGCTGTTTCCGATGACCAGCACATCGTCTTCCGCCGTCGTATTCTCCTTCAGGTACGCGGTAAGCGTGTCGTCTTCCGCTTCATAAGAGAATACCTGCCGATAGGTCACCGCCCCCGCCACCATCAGGAGAAGTGATGCCAGTAATACCGCTGGATTTGCAGTTTTGCATCCGTTTTTCTTCCGGAGCAGCCGCGCCGTCCGTTCAAAGCAGCAGGCGAACGGCAGTACCGCCGCGGGAAGCACCACAATCGCATAATGGTAGTAGAGTCTGCCGCTCATTGCCGCCGAAAACACCGAAACTGCATAAAACAGCAGATTGTACCAAAGAAGTTTTCTGCGCGGCATCAGGACCAGACTGATCAGCAGTGCCGCTGCGGCAGGCCACAGGACTTTGACAAAGAGCAGGATCAGCATGATCCGGTCCGCATGACTCACCGCCACACTGCCTGTATAGCGGAAGTTGAAAAGAATGTAATCCTCCCAAAGTTCCCGAAGGAATCCCGCTCTCGCCGCCCAGATCACAAACGGGGCGATCATCAGAAGCATGCCGCCAAGGAACAGGAGCGTGCACGTTCCGACGTCGGAAAACCGTTTCTCTTTCAGCAGCAGCACGAGGACGATCGGAATATAGCAGGCCCAAACCGCGATCATGTTCGCCCGCAGCAGAAGCACCGCCGCAAATCCCGCTCCAAGAAGCAAAATGTCCCGTGCTCTATATGACCCGCTTTCAAAAAAGCTGCAGCAGATATAGGCGGCACAGGTGATCCAGGGCAGCGCAAACTCCTCCGTGAAGTTTCCGCCCTGCCATACCATCCATCCGCAGGCGCCGAGCACCGCAAGAACCGCAAGATACCCCTCGTCCCTGCTTTCCGTCACAAGCCCTGCCAGTCTCCGCATATACCACGCGGAGATCATCATACCAAGCAGTTCCAGAAGCCAGACCCCGGTATAACTTCCCGGTGTCAGTCCGATTCCGATCCGCTGAATCAGATACAGAAGCGGCCCTTTGTGATCGAAAAGATCCCGATACGGAAGCTTTCCTTCCGCCATTCTCTTTCCGATATAGAGGAAGGCGGAAGAGTCCTGAATCGGCGGGCGGGCATTGCCCGGGTAGAGCCGGAGCAGACTCGCCGCGGCAAAGGCCGTGCAGATACAGAACAGGCAATCCCAAAGCCGACCGTTCATGTCCGCGCTCCGGTCCGTCTGCTTTCCGGGAATCCGAAGCCATAAAAGCTGCAGGATAAACAGAGCGACAAACATCATTCCGAAAAACAGATTGCTGCCGTATAAGTTCACCCGTCTTCGTCCTCCGTTTTCATGCCTGTTCAGCACACCCTCACGATTTTGCTTTGTGCCGTAAAACCGTCCGCTTATCCGATTCGTTGATAACGAATCCCGGTAATCTCTATGTTCTGCCCCTCAGCCGGGAAGACCGGGAACTGCAGATAGCGGATATCATCTGTCTCAAAAACCAGCTCCACAGAGCATGTTCCATCGGTTCTCAAGTTCTCCGGCTCCACGGTTTTTTCGGTCAGGCTCTGTCCTTCCAGTGTGGCCACGTAAAGGGAACACAAGGGTGTGTCCGGATCCTTGCTGTCATCTGCGTTCAGTTCAAATGTGATTCGATAGGTCCCGTTATAAAAATCCAGATACGGTCCGTGATTCAGCTTCTTCCCGTTTTCCAGGGCAATGCTCCCCTGTTCGGTCACTTCGAGTTCATTGAACTCCGCAAATGCCTTCAGATCTACCTCGCGGACCGCGGCGTCATAAGGCGTCCATTCATATCCGGCCGCTGTCAGCCCTGCCATCGCCGAAGGGTCATTTGAGACGATCGCCTCATCGGGAGTAATCTGTGTAAACTGAAAGCCCATTCTCGAAAAGACAATATTGTCTTCCCCGAGATTGACAACGACAGATGTATTTTTCTCCCTGGCAAGATCCTGACCGTACCAGATGCTTCGGCTGATCCCCGGATAATGGCGGCGAATCAGTTCCGGCGCTTCATTCACGACGACTTTTCCGCTTGCGGAATCAAGGATCTGTTCCAGCGCTTTGGCTTTCTCCGCGGGGATTCTGTCCGGATCATCTGCCCTACGGATCACATGAGAATCCGTCAGCACGATTCCGGTCAGCACCGCCATGCCCAGCACAAGCATCACAAGCTTCTTCCTGTCCGGACTCTGCCGTTTCCGGAGCCGAGAACCCAAAAGGCATAACGTTACGGCAACCGTACCCGTTGAAAGGAGCAGAAGGACGCACCACAGGACAGCCCGGAGCTCCCCGGATGGTGATTCCGTTCCCCAAATGGCAAAAACCGTACGAAGTCTGCTGAGGCCCAGAGGGGCCGCCAAACCCGCTGCCGCTGTCAAAACCGCCGCGCAGCAGATGACTCCCCCGTTCTTTCGAATCCGATCCGAAAATACGCTCGCTTCAGCTACCGTCGTCTTCCCCAACGGAATCGACGCAAACGGCAGCGCCAGAAGCATGTTGTACTGGACGTCCGGGAAGTGATGCTCGCTCATCGCATGAAAAGCAATCACCGTCATGACGCAGAGAAGCTTCCGATCTCCCGCCCGAAAGGCACGCAGACCCATTCCGGTCCAGAGCACCGTAACCGCTGCAAACAGAACCCAGCCGTAGCGGACAAGCAGCATTGCATAGGAGCTGTCAAGGAAGTAGTACTCTCCCGCCTGAATGGTTGCACCGCCGAGCCCTACCTGGGAATAATTGCTGCCGAACGCGGAAACGCCCTGATCGCGCACGATCATCAGCGTCATATACAGCCGGTAGGAGAACAGCCGGTCAAAAGCAATTCCAACTTTCGTGCCGCGGGCATACAGAAGAACTGCACCGAAATAAACCAGGGCAAAAATCAAGAAGGAAAAAACCATCAGGAGCTGAATGCCTTTATCGAGCTTTGATGTCCGGCTTTTCCCGCTTCCTATGATATACGGCACCTTGCAATATAGAATCATCACCAGGAACATCAGTCCGCAGAGGGCAGACGTCCTGCTGTCTGTAATCGCAAACGCAATCCATAGGGCCAGAAGCCCGCCCAGCAGCGCGAGCGTGGCCGGCATCTTCTCCCAGGAAAGCCAGAGCATCATCACGAAGAACAGCACCAGGGAAGCAAAATCGGTCGGGTAAGCGTTCCCCCAGCTGCTGCGGAATCGCCCCGCCCCGGCATAAACGATATTGGGGATCACTCCCGTAAAGGAGCAGAGAACCGTAACGGCGAGGAAACTTCCCACCGCGGCAAGATAGACTTTCAGGACTTTTCTATAGTCAACCCCTGCCGTCCCAGCCATCAGCACCGGAATCATCAGCAGGAAAAGCTCTCTCCCTGTCCGGTACGCCAGGAAAAAGACCGCGGCCGTCAGCGCAAGCAATCCGGTTCTGAAGTTCCACAATCCGTTCAGGGCCGTCTTTCCCAGGGCCAAAACCGCCGCAGCGCACAGGATCAGCTGAAACACCGGCCGGTCCGGGAACGTGTAGCTTGGAAGAACATAGGTGGATTGATAGACGCACTGGCAGACCAGATAAATCGCTGTCACAAGGAGAAACAGCCATTCGAGAAGCGCTGACGCTTTCTGTTTTGTCCATGCGTTCTCTGTATGCATCGTCTCCGCCTGTCTTCCTTATCCCGTTTTCATGGAAACGGGGTCCTTCTTTTTTCTTTTGCCCATAAGGGTATCAGTTTATTTTACACCATGCCGCTTGTCTTGACAAG
>CAMKEK010000029.1:0-11608 GCA_946411545.1 uncultured Clostridia bacterium | reverse complement strand
ATACTGCGATTCCGATAATCTCTGCAGCAACTCCTGAACTCTTCAGAACCATCATCTGAAATTTGGTATTTGTCTTTTATCAAATGTAGGACATATCATTTATATGTCTTACTCGGTGCTTTCCATCCTCACCAACGATCATATGGGATACCCCTCCAGCTGGGCCATGGATATCTACTTGATAATAAGATTCAATTGGAAGCCCTATATACATGGCATTCCAAATACTCAAGAGATCTCCATGCGAGACGATGATAACATTCTCTTCATCACTCGCCATCACTTCTTCAAAAAAAGGCCAAAGACGATCCCAAGCATCGCGCCTGCTTTCTCCATCTGAGAACATTCTATCATCGACTGTTTTCTCTGGGCACTCGATGTTTTCACGAAGCCATTGCACGGACTTCCCACAGCACTTACCGAGATTTCTCTCCCTCAGTTCCTGTTTGAAAATTGGTTCTACTCCCAGGTATTTAGCAATCTCCTCAGCAGTCTGTTTCGCACGTTTCAGATCCGAAGAATAAATTGTCACTTTTTTACCCGCAAGTTCATCCTGAAGTTTCTTGCCGATACGTTCTGCCTGTTTCTTCCCAAGCTCCGTCAGATCCCAATCCGTCCATGATCCCACCATTCCGTTTGTGTGGTGAACGGATTGTGTGTGCTGAACTGTGATAATGTGCTTCATCTATCTTATCATCCTCTGTCTCTATCCAATTTGCCAAGGTCTTCGACTACCGACACGCGCATAGTATAGCATAGGTATGAGAATTTTGTGTGACAATTTCCAAACAAGAAGGCGGCTCATAATCTCATGAAACCGCCCAGGCTCTCACTGGCCATCTGTAATACGCCTTCAATCACTCCGGTTCCGGCAGTGATCAGAACCAGAAAGACTTCCATCACAATCAGTATCACCATGGAGTTCCAAGTGTGCTGAACTATGGTGAAGATGATGCAGCCTAACTACACTTCTTTCTCTCTGTCATGTCCCATCCTGTTGTCTCAGTATTAACTACTAAATTCTCGTCAGAATTCGTCAGAATTCGACAAAACAAATCAAAAAGATTTGTGAAAGAAAAAACCCCGGAAACGTTGAATTTCCAGGGTTTTTCGCATCTGTCTTGGTCTCGATTAGCGCTTGCTGAACTGCGGAGCGCGGCGGGCGGCCTTGAGGCCGTACTTCTTAAAGTAGCAGGCCTCAGACCCCTTGATTTTACTGGATTTTTTGAGGGTTCCTGGATTTTTAACCCCTAAATTAACCCATATTATTTTCGGAGGCTTAACCACCGTCAGCCGTATTATTGACCGAACGCACCGTTCACTACAGCCGCCAGTTCCTTAGGTTTATTATACTTCACCTTGGCATAAATGTCCATAGTAATCTTGCTGTTTTCATGGCCAGCCAAGTACTGAACGGTCTTCGGATCGACCTGGGCGTAGATCAGGTTCGTAATGTAGGTATGACGGAGTTGGTGCGGTGTAACCTGGAAGTCCATGCTGTAGGTAACCTTACCATTATGAGCTGCAACTTCACCGAGCACCGGCGAGATCGTGTGCTTGATCTTCTCACCGTTAACGTATCTCACGTAAGTACGCTCTTTCGTGGAGCGGGTTACAATGTACTGCCAGACGCGCTTGAACTGTGTATAGGACAGCGGCTCTCCTTCGCTATTGGCAATCACAAATTCAGATGTGGACTTATCCTTTGCTTCTCTCAGGCATTCAACAAGGCACTTCGGCAGCGGCACGTCACGGTATGCTGCTTTTGTTTTGAGCTCTGTAAGAATAACAGGCCTATTGTGCTCAGTATGCCACGCTCTCCGCACCGAAAGATAGGGCGCTTCAACGTCGAGGAAAACACAATCCCACTTGAGGGCGAGGATTTCTTCCCTGCGAAGGCCAGCATAAAGCCCCAGCATAACGAAAACATACGGCGGAAGGCCTTTAATCGAATCCAGCAGCAGAACAGCCTGCTCATCGGTGAGAGCTTCTTTACCTTTTTGCGGGATACCACCTTTAGCGGAAAGCTTCTTTGTCGGGTTCTCATCAATCTCAACGACCACATAATCACCAAGCGGGATCTCATCGAACACGAACTGGCCTTTGTCATCAGAGACCGTGGTCAGAATCGCGCTGTCGAAGGTGAACTCTTCCGTCTCTTTCGGGAAAAGCCCAAAGACAGCGTTGACAAGGGGCTCATCGCTTTCATCGACTTTGACGCCCTCTACGCGGCCAAGCAGAAGCTCATTGACAATCCACTCGCCACCATTGAGCCGGACATACTGTGTCGTCGTCATCTGATCGGTATACTGGAAAGACAGGGCATACACATTCTCGTCCTTTTCATAATGAGGAGCCGTGGAGATTTCCTTTGCGTAGTACTCACCAAACGGAAGATCCGAAGTGAATACGATATGGCCTTCCTCGTCAGCGAAAGCAATCTCGATCAGACCATCAGCAGGAATCTTGCTGCCGTCCAGGGCAGTAATATCCTCGGCAGCGTACAGGCCGAACGAGACAGCGGTCACTTCTCCGTTCATTCCGATACCGAAGCTGTTGCTGGTCTCCATCGCTTTATAGGCGTCGATTTCGACCTTCTGGCGGTCGTTGACAAAGGAGGCGTCCGTAGCCGTAACAGAGACTTCCTGGCCGGCATAGGAGAGCGTGACCTCCATAACATCGGGATTGATCGTGTACCCAAACGGAGCTGCATACTCAACAATCAGATAACGGCCAAGATAGAGCTCATCGGTCGACGCGGTTCCATCCTCGCCAGTTGTGATCTCAGCAACAACATCTCCGGCAGAGGCGCGCAGAGTGCCATCACCCGTGTAGATATCATCCGCAGCAATCACCCGGTAGGAAGCACCCGGCAGAGGCTTGGTTTCATAGATCGGGGTATAGACCTGATTGATAAGAACCGTGGTAGTCCCGTCCTTGTCGCCGGGAACCGTGTCGCCGGTCATGTTGACAGAAGAGAAGACTTCACCGCTTTTGAAGACATTGATTTTGCCTTTCTGCGGCATGTCGTACACCGTCACCGAGATTACATTCAGATCGCCCTCTTCCTCGTAGCTCCTGTTTGTGACAGTAAAGGGAATCGGAGTATTATCCAGGACATAGCCGTATGGGGCCTGAACTTCGACCAGCGTATAGTCGCCAGCCGGGAGATCTTCCGGCGTGAGCAGGCTGCCGTCATCGGAGACATAGAAAGTGTCGATTTCTGTCAAGGTCGGGTAGGTGTACTGCATGACAACCTTGTTGCCGGACGTATCGTAGATCTGGAAGCCCGCACCACTCAGCGGAATCGCCTGACCCGTCTCAGCGTCTGCTTTGACCACCTTCAGAAACGCCGTGAAGTTTGCGTTGTTAATCAGGAACTTGTAAACTTCGCCGTTCTTTGCGATCCCGTTTACTTTCCTTCCGCATGAGTCCGATGAACAGGGCACTCCGCCGACAACTCCGCCTAAAACCCAAGTTGAGGCGCTGAAGGAGAAAAGCGAATATCAAATCAGCTGGCCGAACATCATACGCATAGATCGTGTTTTCAAGCCGCGGCTCAGCGTGGATATTGATAAGATCGCCACGCTGGAACTGGACGCCGCCGAAACTCGGCTCAGTGCAGATCTCGCGCCCATCCTTGATGGAAAGACAGATCTGACGAAATGTACAGAAATCGACCTTGAAAAGCTGGACTCTGAGCTGCGTATGCAGAGCATTCTCTTTAAGACTGCCGGAGAAGTCTATGAGCTAATGAAATCCTCCTGGCAGAATGAAGCGACAAAATACGCTCTGCTGGGACAGGTGATCCGGCTTGTCGAGGACTATCTGCATTCCGGCGCGATTGTGATTAACCCGCCTTTATTTAACACGGATCCCCTGCGCCAGCGCATCATCTACATGATGAACATGAATAAGATCGTCCAGCATCTATGGAGCTTTATCAAGCTGGAGCAGACGGAGCGTATTGTCCCCATCTTCGACCCAAGCAAGAAAGTCCGCTCTACAGGGGATATGCCGACATGGTTTACCAGTAAGCCTTGTACGATTACACAGCATTCTCATATCAGTCACTGCGTATTCGACAGCGCTTGGGAAGCAACGGAGAGCTATTTACTGGAGAAGAATCCCCATGTGATGGCTTGGGCAAAAAATGACCACTTGGGATTTGAGATCCTCTATGTGTTTGACGGTGTGATCCGCAAGTATACGCCGGACTTCCTGATTCGGTTAGATAATGGGAAAACCCTCATTTTGGAAACGAAAGGTCAAGAGACGCGCCGTGACAAGGAAAAGCGGAAAGCTCTGGCCGAATGGGTCTCTGCCGTGAATGGCCTTGAAGAATTCGGGCAATGGGTCAATGACGTGTCCTATAACGTGGCTGACGTGGATGGGATCATACAGAAATACGTATAAGCAATAATGACCAAGGGCGGCAGACCTACCATCTGCCGCCCTCTTTTTCCTATAAGCTATATAAGCTTAGGAGATCCTGAAGATCTGTCTTGTAAACCTTGGGCAAAGTTCCTACTGGATTGTCTATACTTATTAAGTGACTTTCATTCCCAAAAACGGCTTTCCGAAAGCGCTCGACTATCCGCGTCTCCTTGCATAACTGATAATATTTATGAAAGTCGATTGAGCTGTTCTTCGCAGAACTCTTTTAGGACAGGAATATCGGTCACAGCGGTCTCCCAGATGATGTCCCGGCTCATGCTGCCGTAGCTGTGGGCAACAAGATTCCTCATGCCCTTGATCGGACCCCACTGAACACGATTGGCCGTGGCCTCCCGAAACTCCTGGGATAACCGACTTCCTAACTCTCCGATTTGCAGGATGCAAAAGGAGATCGACCGCTGATAATCTGCGTCCTGATCAAAGGTCTCGAAAGAGTTGCCGTAGCGCTGGATCGTTTTTTCGATTTCGACGCAATAATCGCGGATATGCTGTATTCTCTGTAAATCAGGCGACAGCATAGAGCGTTCTCCGTTCTTCATTCACTGTATTGCGGAAAGCTGTTTCGCTGGGCATGTGAGTGGGCTGCGTGAAGGAGCTGAGTGTCAGCAGGTCGACCGGCTTACCCAGAGCCTCTTCCAATTCACAGTAAATGGCGGCTAAGTCCAGCAAAGACTTAATTGCGGTTCCCTCTGTATCGATCAGAAGATCCACATCACTGTGCTCTGTTGCTGTTCCGCGGGCATAGGAACCGAACAGATACACGGCTTTCAGCTTATGCTTTTTTGCAATAGGGGTAACGATGGCTTGAATATCTGAAATGGTATAGATCATGTCGGCTCACTTCCTTTCACCCTATTTTACAATATAAGCAAGGAAAAAACAACCGGAATATGGAAGTGCTGTTGTGACGATAGGGGTTATTTTCTTACTGATGCAAAAAGGCCGGTGCCTTTGCGGCACCAGCCTTCCTGTGTAGTCAATAGCTAAAACTTTATATATTTTGCTATATACGATTTGAAATCAACCTAAAAGTTTCGGCTTAGTACATTCCGCCCATGTCGGGGGATGCGGGCATCGGAGGATTCTTCTCGGGGATGTCGGCAACCAGGCTCTCGGTGGTGAGGACCATGGAAGCGACGGAGGAGGAGTTCTCCAGAGCGCTGCGGCAGACCTTGGTCGGGTCGACGATGCCGAGGGCGATCATGTCGCCGTAGGTATCGTTGGCTGCATCGTAACCGAAGTTGACGTTGTCGTTGCCGGCAACCGTGTTCAGGATGACAGCGCCTTCAACACCGGCGTTTGCGGCAATCTGCATGATCGGGGCCTTCAGAGCCTTCGCGACGATGGCTGCACCGGTCTTCTCATCGCCCTCGAGGGTGGCGACCAGCTTCTCGGCGGCCTTGGAGGCGATGACGTAGGCGGTACCGCCGCCGGCGACGATGCCTTCTTCAACAGCAGCGCGGGTAGCGTTCAGAGCGTCTTCGATGCGGAGCTTCTTCTCCTTCATCTCGGTCTCGGTGGCTGCACCGACCTTGATGACGGCGACGCCGCCGGCCAGCTTGGCCATGCGCTCCTGGAGCTTCTCACGGTCATAGTCGGAAGTGGTGGTCTCGATTTGACGCTCGATCTGAGCGGCACGGGCACGGATTTCGGCCTTGTCGCCGGCGCCGTCGACGATGACGGTGTTCTCCTTGGTGACCTTGACCTGGTGGGCCTGGCCGAGGACGGAGAGATCGGCGTCCTTCAGTTCCATGCCGACGTCGCTGGAGATGACCTGGCCGCCGGTGAGAATGGCGATATCCTGCAGCATTTCCTTGCGGCGATCGCCGAAGCCGGGAGCCTTGACGCAGATGCAGGTGAAGGTGCCGCGCAGCTTGTTCAGCACGATGGTGGCAAGGGCTTCGCCCTCGACGTCCTCGGCGATGATGAGGAGCTTGCGGCCGGCCTTGACGATCTGCTCAAGCAGGGGGAGAATCTCCTGGATGTTGGAGATCTTCTTGTCGGTGATAAGGATCAGCGCGTCATCGATGACGGCTTCCATCTTGTCGGTGTCGGTGACCATGTAGGGGCTGAGATAGCCGCGGTCAAACTGCATGCCTTCGACAACATCGCTGTAGGTCTCGGCGGTCTTGGACTCTTCAATGGTGATGACGCCGTTCTGGCTGACCTTCTCCATGGCCTCGGCGATCAGGGAACCGATCACTTCGTCACCGGAGGAGATGGTGCCGACACGGGCGATGTCCTTGGAGCCGGAAACCGGCTTGGAAATGGCCTTGACAGCCTCAACGGCTGCGGCGGAAGCCTTCTGGATGCCCTTCTTCATGACCATGGGGTTGGCGCCGGCGGCGAGGTTCTTGAGACCTTCGCTGATCATCGCCTGGGCGAGAACGGTCGCGGTGGTGGTGCCGTCACCGGCAACATCGTTGGTCTTGGTGGAAACTTCCTTGATGAGCTGGGCGCCCATGTTCTCGAACGCGTCTTCCAGCTCGATTTCCTTGGCGATGGTCACACCGTCGTTGGTGATCAGGGGAGTGCCGTACTTCTTGTCGAGAACGACATTGCGGCCCTTGGGGCCGAGGGTAATCTTAACGGTATCGGCGAGCTGGTTGACACCGCGCTCGATGGCCTTGCGTGCTTCTTCACCGTAAATAATCTGTTTTGCCATAATGATAAATCCTCCTGAATTACTCGATCACGGCCAGAATGTCGCTCTGGCGGACAATGGTGTATTCCTGCTCTTCCAGCTTGACCTTGCTGCCGCTGTACTTGCCGACCAGAACCTTCTGACCGGGGGTCACGATCATGGTGACTTCGTTGCCATCGACAAGGCCGCCGGGGCCGACTTCAACAACTTCATAAACCTCGGGCTTTTCCTGAGCGGAAGAGGTGAGGAAAATGCCGGAAGCGGTGCGCTCCTCGGCTTCGTTCTGCTTGAGAACAACTCTGTCTGCTAAGGGTTTGAGCTTCATATTCTTAACCTCCATGAAAATAGATTACATAAATCAGCATCGTTAGCACTCGAAATACCTGAGTGCTAACGATGCTAATAATACCACACTTTTCTTTTTTTGCAATACCCGAAATATAAATTTTTTGTTACGTTAAAAGCGGGACAGAACGAGTTCCCGCCTCCGGCGGGAACACAGAGAAGGTTTTAGGAGCAATACCCGAAAGATAAAAATAAGACGGCCCTGAGAAGGGAAAAGTAACTGCGGTAATCCGTAACTGCAGATCAGATCGCAAGGGGCGGGACTTCGGTGCCGCGGCCGAGGCCCTTCGGCACGATCAGCTTCAGCCCTTTCGGGATGAGCTTCATGTTCACGGATTTCGCCCGGAGTCCTTCTCCGTCCAGGTTGACGACATCCTCCCGGTCAAACTCGATGGAGAGCTCCGTATCGCGCAGGTGCGTAATGAACTGCGGAAAGTCGTCCGCGTGTCCGGAGGCATATTTCCCGATGCAGCGGGCGAAGGTAAACAGAGAGACCTTCTTTACAATAAAAATATCCAGCAGACCGTCGTCCAGCATGGCGGTGGGGGAGGGGTTGAAGCCGCCCCCGTAAAAGCGGCCGTTGCAGGCGCAGATCAGCGAGTATTTTTCGTGGGAATCATAGCTGCCGCAGCGGACATGCATCCCGGTGGCAATGCCCTTGACGGCGTTTATGACGGCGGAGAGCACATAGGCGCCGGCTCCGCCGACCAGCGGCAGAGAGGAATAGCGGTGGACTTCGGTGCCGATGCGGGCGTCGATTCCGACCGAACAGATGTTGGCGCTGTAGCTTCCATTGCAGGAAATAAGGTCGATCTCACGGACCTCTCCGTCGAGCAGCGCGTCCAGATCCCGGAAAAGTGCGGCGTCCGGCCCGAACATCCGGCAGAAGTCGTTCCCCGTGCCGGTGGGAAAGGGGCAGACCGCGACGTTCGGCAGCTGGGCGGCGCCGCAGACACATTCGTTGAAGGTCCCGTCGCCGCCGCAGGCGTAGACACGAAGCGCTTCCCCGGAGGCGGCCTCCCGGCGGATTTTCTCGGTGGCATCGCGGGGGGCTTTGGTGACGTAGAGCTCCCAGGGATCCGTGCGATGGTGAAAAGCCCGCTGGACGCGGCCGCTGAGGTCCCCGGAGGCGTCCCGGCCTCCGGCGATGGGGTTGACAATGAACAGATGTTTCAAGGTCTGATTCGCCTTCTTACAATTATAATTAGATGGGGGGTAATAACACGGGACTACTTATAGTACATGAAGAGATCGCACTTGATCATGCCGTTGTAGAGCTTGCGCTTTTTGTCCGCGGTCCTGCCGAAGCAGCGCTCAAACTCCGTATGAGACGAGAGCACATAAAGCGACCAGTTCGAAAGCCCGGACATGGCGGCGCCGAAGCCGCGATAGAGCTCTTCGGCCTGCTTCTGATCCAGAAGACGCTCCCCGTAGGGGGGATTCGTGACGATGACGCCGCGCTCGGTCTGACGGGCGAAACGGCAGGCGTCCGCGATGGAGAACTCGATCAGATGGTCGACACCGGCCCGGACGGCATTTTCCCGGGCAATCTGAACGGCCCGCGGGTCAATATCCGAGGCAAAAATATGATATTCTCCCGTGTATTCCGCCGCGATGGCGGCGGCTCTGGCCTGCTGCCAGAGGGCGGGATCGAAAAAGGCCCAGTTCTCCGCCGCAAAGCTGCGGTAAAGCCCGGGGGCGCGGTTCAGCGCGGCGAGCGCCGCCTCAATGGCGATGGTTCCGCTGCCGCAGAAGGGATCGCAGAAGTCGCCCTTCCCGCGATAGCGGGCGAGCTTTACCATGGCGGCGGCCAACGTCTCGCGCAGGGCGGCCTCGGTATGAGCCGGACGGTAGCCGCGCTTGTGCAGCGCGGTGCCGGAGGTGTCAAGGTAGAGCGTGGCCTGATCCTTCCGAATCGAGAAACGGATCTTGTACTCTGCACCGCTTTCGGGAAAATGCTCCAGATGGTAACGGGACTTCAGGCGTTCCACGACGGCTTTTTTGATGATGCGCTGACAGTCCGGGACAGAGAACAGCGTGGAATCCAGACTGTAGCCGGTAACGGGGAAGGCCGCGTCCCGGGGCAGGATATTCTCCCACGGAAGGGCGCGGGTGCCTTCAAAGAGCGCGTCAAAGGTCACGGCGGGAAAAGACCCGATTTCCATCAGCACGCGCTCGCCGCAGCGCAGGGAGAGGTTTACCGCGGCGCAGTCGGCGAGACTGCCGATGAAAAGCACTCGTCCGTCCTCGGCGCGGACCTCGGAGAGGTTCATGCGCCGAAGTTCATCGGCAACAAGCCCTTCGACGCCGAAGAGACAGGGAACAGAATACTGAAACTGCAGATGATCGTTCATAATAAATCGTCTCACTTTGGAGTGGTTTGAGGCGAAAAACGCCTTAATTCTTATCATAGCGCACAACTTGCGGCTTGTAAACAGAGAAACACTGGATTTTGCGGGAACATCGGAAAGCTTAGCACAAGCGAAGCTGAAATTGTAAAGATTTTTTAAATAAACTATTGATTTTTTTTGATGATTGCGTTATAGTACAGCATGTATTCAGGGTGGGAACGTTTCCACCTGTACAGGAAGGGTTCCTAATGGCAATTCCACGTTTGACATTCCTTGATATCCTGAAGGATTCCTACAGCGCCTACTACTCCATCCACGACAATCCGGCTGAGCTCGGGACGGAGTTGCCGATTGCGTTCCGGGCCGACTATGCGTCGCGGGACGAGCGCTACTGGCTGACCAAGAGCGTGAAGATGTGGGGAAACGAGAAGAACGAATACGCCTATGTTTTTGCAGCGGATTCGTTCACACCGGAAGAAGCGGAGGCCTGTATGGAATGGGCCTGGCAGGACGGAATGCCGAGGGTGAAACCCCATGGCGAGCACCAGTGCACCAACGTCAAGGTGATCTTCGTCGCGGATACGGTGAGCCCGGAAACCGAAGCGGTGATCCATAAGAAAAGCCGGACCAAGAGTTACAAGTTCGGCCTGCACGGTTACAGCAATCTGCTTGCCGGTATTCTGAACCTCGGGACAGAAAAGACCGTGAC
Organism: uncultured Clostridia bacterium; assembly: GCA_946411545.1. Lineage (GTDB taxonomy): Bacteria > Bacillota > Clostridia > Oscillospirales > Oscillospiraceae > Limivicinus. The sequence goes on along the minus strand of CAMKEK010000029.1, from coordinate 1,101 downwards.
CAACAAAGAAGGTCACGAGCTGGTCCCCTATTTCAAGAAGCTATTTGCTGCGAGAGCCTAAGCAAAACCCCAGGCTCAAACGGCATGTAGTGATAAAAACTATATTTTTCATCTAAGGAGTGAAAAGTGTGAGCGCATTACTTATCCTCGTCGTCGCGATCGTGCTGCTTGCTCTCGGCTACGTGTTTTACGGCAGCTGGCTGGCTAAGCAGTGGGGCGTTGACCCCAATCGCGAAACCCCGGCCCACACCAGCTATGATGGCAAGGACTTCGTCCCCGCCAACCCGGCTGTTCTGATGGGTCACCACTTCTCTTCCATCGCCGGCGCAGGCCCGATTAACGGACCGATCCAGGCTGCAGTCTTCGGCTGGGTGCCTGTTTTCCTGTGGTGCGTCCTCGGTGGTATCTTCTTCGGTGCCATGCATGACTTCGGCGCCCTGTTCGCCTCCATCCGTCACAACGGCGGATCCGTTGGTGAGATCATGAAGGACTCCATGGGCGTCAAGTCCCAGCGCCTCTTCATCGTCTTTGCTCTGGCGGTTCTGATCCTCGTCATCGCCTCCTTCACGGCGGTTGTCGCAGGCACCTTCGTGTCGGTTGATCCGGCTGCTCCGACCTATGCGGCCAACGGCTCCACGGCAATGACCTCCATCCTCTTCATCGTCATTGCTGCAATCTTCGGTTTCTTTGTGTATCGCAAGAACGCCAAGATCGGCCCTGCCACCGTCGTCGGCATTCTCGGCATTGTCGCGATCGTCTTCCTCGGTCAGCACATCGGCCTGCACTTCAGCCGTACCTTCTGGGTGCTCTTCATTGCTGTGTACGTCACGGTTGCTTCTCTGCTTCCGGTCTGGATTCTGCTCCAGCCGCGTGACTACCTGAGCTCCTTCCTGCTCTATGCCATGATGATCATTGCGGTCATCGCCATTGTCGGCGCCTCCTTCACCGGCGCTGCCACCATGGAAGGCCCCGCTTTCTACGGATGGAAGAACCCGGCCGGCCAGCCGCTCTTCCCGTTCCTGTTCATCACGGTTGCCTGCGGCGCATGCTCCGGCTTCCACTCCCTGATCAGCTCCGGTACTTCTTCCAAGCAGATCAACA
>CAMKEK010000028.1:0-11717 GCA_946411545.1 uncultured Clostridia bacterium | reverse complement strand
TGAAGCTGTTCAACTGGATCGACTGTGATGTGGCACGTCAGGGCGATGAGAGCTTCTGTATGCTCCAGGACGGAAGAATTGTCACCACGTCCACTCAGGAGACCGTGAACGGGATTGAAAACGACCTGATTGTACTCTCAAAGAATGAGGCCGGAGAGGTATCCCAGAAGAAGGTCCTGCGTCTGGCCGTCATGAATCTGTATCCCTTCACCAGCAAAATGGTGAGCCGCTTTAACCGAAGCAATCCGGACTACCGTATCGAAGTGACGGATTACTCCCAGTACAATAACTACAGCTCTGCAAACGAAGATGAACGGAACGCGGGCATCAACCGCCTTCAGACGGAAATCATCGCCGGTGACATGCCGGATATCCTGGACATCAGTCTCCTGTCGGCGGACCGACTCGGAAGTAAAGGTCTGGTGGAAGATCTGTACCCCTATATGGACGCGGATCCGGAGCTGAACCGCTCTGACCTGCTGGAGCATGTTATCCAGGCGTTTGAGGAGAACGGGATGCTCTATCAGACTGTGGGCAACTTCTATATCCTGACCACCGCCGGACTCAGCAGGGTTGTCGGAGATCACATCGGATGGACGATGGACGAGTTCCAGGAAGCGATGAGCAGACTGCAGGCGGAGAACCCGAACTGCACCGTTTTTGAGCGCTATACAACGCAGGATCTGGCCCTGACCTTCCTGCTGTATCTGGAGCTGGAAAACTACGTGGACTGGAGCAGCGGAGAGTGCGGCTTCCAGTCAGACGGATTTATCAAGCTTCTGGAATTTGTGAAGAGCTTCCCGACGGTCTACAGCTGGGAGACCGACGGAGGGGCGGATGACTATGACACGGACACACGCCTTCTCATGGGGCTTCAGCTGATGAAGCAATGCAACTTCGCCTGCTTCGAGGATCTCCAGGTGAATACGGCCGGCCTCGGCGGAGAACCCTGCACCTTCGTCGGTTATCCGACGGAAAACGGCGTGGGAAGCATGTTTGCGCAGATTGGAAACTCCTTCGCCATTACCTCAAGCTGTGCGGACAAAGATGCCGCCTGGCAGTTTATCCGTCAGTTCTTCCTTCCCGAATACCAGGAACAGTTCCTGGGAGAAGTTTTCCCGACCAATCGCAGCGTCTATGAGAAGATGAAGAGCGAAGCCACAACAACAAAGTATCAGCGCAATCCGGACGGAAGCTTCATGCTGAACGAGGAAGGGAAGCGGATCGAGGAAGATCTGGGCAGTATGCAGGTCAACGGCGTGACGGTTCCGTACAGAACCGCGTCCGAAGAGGATGTGGCGAGAGTGGAAGAGATCATCAACGCGACGACCAACATCCTGCACACCGACGACAGCCTCAAGAGAATCATTATCGACGGCGCTCTGCCTTATTTTGCGGATCAGCGCAGTGTTGACGAGGTTGTGAAACTGATTCAGAGCAAAGCCATGCTCTATGTCAATGAGCAGCGCTGAGCAAATCCCGAGAGGGAAGAAGAGAATCTGATCTGCTGGACATCTGTTGGACAGATCATGATAGAGTAATCCAGAATGAAAAAACAATTGAAACGGAGGATATCAGAAATGGAAAAAGCAGTACTGAACGATGAACAGCTGGACAACGTCACCGGCGGCTCCAGAATCACCTATACGGTGAAGTCGGGCGATACCCTGGAGGGCATTGCCAAACAGATGGGCGTTTCCGTCAACAAGCTTGCAGAGTGGAACGGCATCACGGACCAGAACTTCCTGATGGTCGGCCAGGCGCTGAAGGTCAAGTTCTGATCGGCAGTTTGCCGAAACGGATGAACGCTGCGGCGCGCGGGAGAAATCCTGCGCGCCGTATTCCTTTTATATGATTGATTTGACAGCCGGAGAATGATAAAATACGAAGTACGGGGGTGTTTCGCGGGACGACGGCGAGAACCCTTGCACGGAATATCCCGGGGAGACGGAAAGGATGCGGCGCTGACATGAGTACCAATATGCAGTTGCTCGGAAAGCTGGAACTGGCGCTGCTTCTGCAGCTGATCGGGCTTGTGATCGTTGTGATCGCGGATTCATACCTTCAGAAAAAGCAGAAACGGATTCTTCTTCTCATCGCCCTGCTGGCTTTCAGCCTGCTTGTGCGGGACAGATGGGACAGCATCCTGACGGAAAGACCTGACAGGCTTCTCAGAACACTTCTGGGAATTTACGGCTACGGCATACGGCCGGTGATTCTTGTTTTGTACCTGAAGACGCTGGAGATGAACCGAAGCAGAAAGCTCCTGTGGTGCCTTGTCGCGGCCAATGCGGCAATCTATTTATCGGCATTGTTTTCGGGAATCTCCTTTCGGATTACGGAAGAGAATCTCTTTGCAATGGGGCCCCTGGGGTACATCGGACATGTTCTGTGCGCGGGACTTCTGGCCATGCTTGTCTATGAATCCGTGAAAAAATCACTGCAGCGGAATGCGACCGGAAGCTTTATCCTCCTGCTGGATGCCGGATTGCTTGTGCTGGCAACGGTTTGGGACTGGCTGCAGGGGGGCAGCGGACCGGTCAGCTGGCTGACGGTTGTTGTGGTCAGTTCCTGTCTGTTCTATTATCTCTGGCTGCATATGCAAAGCGCATTCGCCCATGAGCAGGCCCTGGAGGCGGAGCAGAGAATTCAGATTATGATGAGTCAGATTCAGCCGCATTTTCTGTTCAATACCCTCTCGACGATACAGGCCCTGTGCAGAATTGATCCGGAAAAGGCCTCGGAAACGACCGAGAAATTCGGCACCTATCTCCGGATGAACATTGACTCCATCAGCCAGTCCAGCCTGATCCCGTTCCGGAAGGAACTGGAACACACCAGAATCTATGCGGATATCGAGATGATGCGCTTTCCCTATATCCATATCAGCTATGACATCAAGGAGGATGACTTCGAGCTGCCCGCGCTCAGCATCCAGCCCATGGTAGAGAATGCGATCCGCCACGGAGTAAGGGGCCGCTACAACGGCTCGGTAAAGATCATGACCCGCGGAGAAGAGAACGAAATTGTCATCTCCGTGATTGACAACGGCAAGGGCTTCGATCCCGAGGGGACGGAAGAAGCAGGCGGAATGCACATCGGAATCCGAAACGTGAGGGAGCGTATCGAAGTGCTTTGCGGCGGAACCCTGGAGATCGAGAGCGAACCGGGCAAGGGGAGCACGGTGACCATCCGGCTTCCGCGGAGAAAGGAGAAAGAATGACAGCGATCTGTGTTGACGACGAGCCTCTGGTGCTGCAGCTCAGTCTTTCGTTGATTCGGGAACTGCCGCAGTTTGAAGAGGTGGAGGGCTTTGGCGGATCCGTGGAAGCGCTGGACTGGCTGGAAACACATCGGCCTGATCTCGCGCTGCTGGATATCGATATGCCGGCGATCAACGGAATCTCCCTTGCCATCCGCATCAAGGAACGCTACCCCGATACCGCCGTCATTTTCCTGACGGGTTATACCCAGTATGCGGTGGAAGCTTTTGCGCTGCATGCTTCCGGATATCTCATGAAACCGATCAGCCGGGAAAAGCTGTCGGCTGAAGTGGAGTATGCCCTGAGCGGAAGGCATACCCGCCGAGCCTCCCATATCCAGGTTCGGACCTTCGGCAATTTTGATGTGTTTGTAGACGGAAAGACGGTGTCTTTCAACCGCTCCAAATCCAAGGAGCTTCTCGCGTATCTTGTGGACCGCCGGGGAAGCAGCATTTCGCGTACGGAGGCCTTTGCCATCCTGTGGGAGGACAGCGCCTATGACCGATCCATGCAGAAGCAGTTGGATGTCGTGATCCGCAGCCTGCGCAGCACCCTCCAGGAATACGAAATCGGAGAGATTCTGGAAATGAAGAGCGGGAATATGCGTGTGGTTCCGGAGCTTATAGACTGTGATCTCTATCGCTTCTTTGCCGGAGACGCCGAGGCCATCAATGAATACCGCGGAGAATATATGAGCGCTTATTCCTGGGCCAGTCTGACGGAGGCCAATGTGGACCGGCATCTGCAAAACTATGAAACGCGGGTTTTCTGAACCCGGCAAACGGACGGCAGGGAGCGAGAGCGTGTGACACTTGTGTGACAGTTCCTGTGTTAAAACGAAAAAGCTGCTGAATTTATCCCTGCAGCGCAGAACTGTTTTCAGGATCGGTTCCGAAACCGAACTGCTTTTTTGCCATTACGCGGATAAGACAGATTGACGTGCCTGGAAAGAAAGTGTATAATCTTTCTACAACGTCTGATCGGAGGAAAACTAGATGATGGAACTGACGGTTGAAGCGAAGCTTGATAACCTCAATCAGGTGCTTCAGTTTGTTGACAGTCGGCTTGAGGAAGCGGATTGTCCCATTGGCATGCAGATGAAGATCGATGTTGCGGTAGAAGAAATCTTTGTCAACATAGCCAGCTATGCATATACACCTGACTCCGGTCCCGCCACCATCCGTATGGAAGTGGAAGAAAATCCAAAAACGGCGGTGATTACCTTCCTGGATCACGGGGTGCCCTACGACCCGCTGGCCAAGGACGATCCGGATGTCACGCTCTCCATTGCGGAGCGTGAGATTGGAGGACTTGGAATCTTTATGGTGAAAAAAAGCATGGATGATATGGATTATGAGTATCAAAACGGGCAGAATATCCTGACCATCCGCAAGCGGATCGGATAAGACGCCCTTTCCGGCAGGGCCGGAAGAAGGCATCATAGAAATGCGGACAGCGAATAAATGATATTGGACATTTGCCGCATAAACTGTTATAATGTAATTTGGTTGCTTAGACAACTTTAGAAATGGAGGAAACGACATGCTGAATATCACGAAGAATCTGGAAGACACAAAACTGACCGTCTACCTCGAGGGAAGACTGGACACCACCACGGCTCCCCAGCTGGAAGAGTCGATGAAGGAGAGCATTAACAATGTGACCGAGCTGATCATGGACTTTGAGAAGCTGGAGTACATCTCCTCCGCCGGACTGCGCGTTTTGCTGTCTTGCCAGAAGATCATGTCGAAACAGGGCAGCATGAAGGTGATTCATGTCAGTGATCTGATCAAGGAAATCTTTGAAGTGACAGGATTTATCGATATCCTGACGATCGAGTAAAACAGGATGGATAATCAGATTTTCAGAAAAGAAAGCCTGGACCAGATCTCCTCTCCGGAACAGCTGAATGATTATCTGCGCGTCACGAATCCCGCGGTATGGCTTGTGCTTACCGCGGTGATTCTGCTGCTTGCGGGTATGCTTCTCTGGGCCTCCGTTGCATCAATTGACAGCTTTGCATCCGGAACGGGGCAGGTTCAGGACGGCACGATGCGGATCATGTTTGAAGATGCGCAGATCGCAAAGAGCGTGCAGACCGGTATGACGGTGACAGCCGGGGATGTGTCGGCTCAGGTGAGCAGCATCGGCTACACGGATGACGGAGAAATGTTTGCTCTGGCACCGACGAGCCTTGCCGACGGAACCTATTCCGTTCAGGTGGTTTACAGAAAAACCCAGGTGCTCAGTCTTCTGTTTAACTGAGGGTAAGGGAGTATGAGTCAGAAGAAGGTCAAAGAGCCGGTTACCAAAGGCAGGGCGAAAGTCCCGGTGGTGATGCAGATGGAAGCGCTCGAGTGCGGTGCTGCATCCCTGGCCATGGTGATGGCTTATTATGACAAGTGGGTTCCGCTGGAACAGGTGCGCTTGGACTGCGGTGTGTCTCGCGACGGATCGAATGCAAAGAATGTCCTGATTGCGGCCAGAAGCTACGGCTTCGAGGCACAGGGATATCGCTGCGAAATCGACTCCCTGAAAGACAGCATGCAGTACCCCTGCATCATCCACTGGAACTTTAACCATTTTGTGGTGCTGGACGGGTTCCAGGGAAATTATGCATGGATCAATGATCCGGCAAGGGGCGAGGTCAAAGTTCCGATGGAGGAGTTTGGCCGCGCTTTTACCGGCATTTGCCTCCAGATTAAGCCGGGACCGGATTTTGAGCCGGGCGGCAAACCGAAAAGTACCCTGGCATTTGCCAGAAACCGGCTTCGGGGTGCAGGCGCAGCCGTTGCCTTTGTACTCTTTTCCACTGTCATCGGATATCTCTTCGGCATCATCAATCCGCTGTTCTCCAGGTTCTTCATGGACCGTCTCCTGACCGGAGAGAACAGAGAGCTTCTGATGCCGTTTCTTGTTCTTCTTGCCCTGATGGGCGGAGCGCAGGTGATTACCTCCTGGGTTCAGGCCGTCTATAACATGAAGCTGAACGGAAAGATGGCCATCGTCGGAAGCAGCGATTTCATGTGGAAGATTCTTCGCATGCCGATGGAGTTCTTCTCCCAGCGCATGGGCGGAGATATTCTTCAGCGTCAGGGAACGAATGCTTCCATCGCAAGCACCCTCGTCAACACCCTTACGCCGCTTGCACTGAACACGATCATGATGGTCTTCTATCTGGTCGTCATGGTGCGCTACAGCGTACTGCTCAGCATTCTCGGAATCCTCACCATTTCCCTGAACCTGCTGGTATCCAGAATTATTTCGGCAAAGCGCGTCAATGTCACCCGCGTTCAGATGCGCGATGCCGGAAAGCTGGCCTCGGCCACGGTTTCCGGCATTCAGATGGTGGAAACCATCAAGGCCAGCGGAGCGGAGAACGGCTATTTCCAGAAATGGGCCGGATACCAGGCATCCGTCAACACACAGAACGTAAAATACGCCAAGATCAACCAGTATCTCGGCATGATACCGACCCTGCTTTCCGCCATCGCGGATGCTTCCGTTCTGATTGTGGGCGTGTGGCTCACTATGTACGGAAACTTTACGCTCGGTATGATCATGACTTTCCAGCAGTTTCTGACTTCGTTCATGTCTCCCGCCATGACCCTGATCTCGGCCGGACAGACGATCCAGGAAATGCGCACCCAGATGGAGCGCGTGGAAGATGTCATGCAGTATCCTGTTGACCCGAACTTTTCCGACCATCCGCTGGACGACAACGCGGACTATTCCAAACTGTCCGGGAGCGTGGAGCTCAAGCATGTGACCTTTGGTTATTCCCGGCTCGGCAAGCCGCTGATCCAGGACTTCTCCATGAGCATGAAGCCCGGAAGCCGTGTTGCCTTTGTCGGCAGCTCCGGCTGCGGCAAGTCCACCCTGTCCAAACTGATTTCCGGGCTGTACCAGCCGTGGAGCGGCGAGATTCTTTTTGACGGCAAGCCGATTTCGGAAATTGACCGCAGTGTGTTTACCGGTTCGGTGGCGGTGGTGGACCAGGATATCGTTCTGTTTGAGGATACCATCGCAAACAACATCAAAATGTGGGACGAGTCCATCGAGGACTTTGAAATGATCCTGGCAGCGCGGGATGCGCAGATCTATGACGATATCATGGCGCGTGAGGGCGGCTTCTACGGAAAGCTCACCGAGGGCGGCAAGGACCTCTCCGGCGGACAGCGCCAGCGTATTGAGATCGCGCGCGTCCTGGCGCAGGATCCGTCCATCATCATCATGGATGAGGCGACGTCCGCACTGGATGCAAAAACCGAATATGAGCTGGTAAAGGCGGTCAAGGACCGCGGAATTACCTGCATTGTCATCGCCCACAGACTTTCCACGATCAGAGACTGCGACGAGATCATCGTCCTGGACAAGGGAATGGTTGTGGAGAGAGGAACCCACGAAGAGCTTTACGCAAAGGGCGGGTACTATTCGGAGCTGATTTCGAATGACTGAGGAGGTGTGGTAAATGGGCTGGTTTGACGAACAAATCAGGCAGAGAAAACTGAGCGATCAGGAAGTCTTTGAGGAATCCATTTTCCGCATGGCTTCGGTTGTCCTTGGAAAACAGCGCGCCGGCGTACTGGACGACGATCGGATCGTGACGAAAGCCGCGATCGATGAAATCCTGAAGTTTTATCATTACAAACCGACCGATATTCCGGAGACGGTTCGGGACTTCGACGAGCAGATGGAGTTCTGCCTCCGGCCGCACGGCATTATGCGGCGCAATATACACCTGGAAGAGGGCTGGTACAAAGACTCTTTCGGGCCGGTTATGGCGTTTCGCAAAGAAGACGGAGTACCGGTTGCACTGTTTCCGAAGCCGTTTATCGGCTACTGGTACAAGGACGCGGACAACAAAAGGATCACGGTAAACCGCGAGAATGCCAAACAGTTTGACAGAGACGCGATTTGCTTCTATAAACCGCTTCCGCTTCGCAAACTGGGAATCCAGGATCTGATCGTCTACCTTACCGATTGCCTGAATACCGGCGATATCGTGACCTTGGTGGGCCTCACACTGATCGGTACGGTTTTCGGCATGCTGATGACCAACATCACCAGGGCATTGACCGGTTTCGTACTGGAAAGCGGCAGGGGAACACTTCTGCTTGGAACGGCGGCCTTTATGATCACGGTGATTGTCTCGCAGCAGTTGATTGCCGTGGTTCGGTCCCTTATGATGAACCGGATTGAAATCAAGACCTCGCTCTCGGTGGAGGCGGCAATGATGATGCGCGTGCTGAATCTTCCGGCCAATTTCTTCCGGCAGTATGCCTCCGGTGAACTGTCCAGCCGATACAGCGCGGTGAATCAGCTCTGCTCGCTTCTTCTGGGAAGTGTGTTTTCCACGGGGCTTTCCTCCCTGATGTCGCTGCTGTATATCACGCAGATCTTCCACTATGCTCCGGCATTGGTGGGGCCGGCGCTGATCATTATTCTGATCAGTGTCGCCATCAGCGTGGTAACCACAATTGCCCAGATGAAGATCAGCAAACTGGCCATGGAGAAGCGTGCCAAGGAAAGCGGCATGAGCTTTGCCCTGATTACCGGCATCCAGAAAATCAAGCTGGCCGGTGCAGAGAAGCGGGCCTTCTCCCGCTGGGCCAGAGCCTATTCCGAGGCGGCGGAACCGACCTACAATCCGCCGACCTTCATTAAGGCCAATGCCGCCATTACGAGTGCCGTGTCTCTTGCCGGGACCATCGTTCTGTATTTCCTGGCCGTGCAGACCCGGGTCAGCCCGTCGGAGTACATTGCGTTCAACGCGGCCTACGGCGCCGTGACCGGCGCATTTGCTGCGCTGACCGGTGTTGCCATGTCGGTCGCCCAGATCAAACCCATCCTTGAGATGGCGGAACCAATCCTGAAGACCGAGCCGGAATCCACAGAGAACAGAAAAATGGTGACCAAGCTCAACGGAAGCATCGAGCTGTCAAACGTCTTCTTCCGTTATAACGAGACCATGCCCTATGTGGTAAACGGCATGAACCTGAAGATCAAGGCGGGCGAGTACATCGCCATTGTCGGAACAACCGGCTGCGGAAAAAGCACACTCATGCGTCTCATGCTGGGCTTTGAAACGCCGGAGAGGGGCGCCATCTATTATGATGGCGTGGACATGTCCAAACTGGACCTTCGCTCTCTGCGGAGAAGAATCGGGGCGGTGACCCAGAACGGCAGCCTGTTTCAGGGGGATATCTATTCCAACATCGTGATCTCCGCGCCGCAGCTTACGCTGGATGAGGCCTGGGAAGCCGCGGAACTTGCCGGGATTGCGGACGATATCAGGGCCATGCCGATGGGAATGCAGACCGTTATCTCCGAAGGACAGGGCGGAATTTCCGGCGGACAGAAGCAGCGCCTGATGATTGCCCGCGCGGTCGCTCCAAAACCGAGAATCCTGATGTTTGACGAAGCGACTTCCGCATTGGACAACAAAACACAGAGGCAGGTTTCCGAGGCTCTGGACCGGCTGAAATGCACAAGAATCGTGATTGCCCACCGGCTCAGCACCATCAAAAACTGCGACCGGATTCTGGTTCTGGACAAGGGCCAGATCCTCGAAGACGGCACCTATGACGAGCTGATCGAAAAGAACGGCTTCTTTGCCGAGCTCGTTGCGAGACAAAGACTCGACAACATTTCAGAAGGGAAGTAACCTCATGGCGCATCCGTTAATCAACGGCACCTTTTACAATGCAATCCTGCATTTTGAAGACAGTGATGAAGCGCAGGATTATTACTACAAGGTCATGAACAGTGTAGTGGAGCGCAACGGGAAGCAGCACACCGTGCGGGACCAGATCCTCCGCGTCTATTCGATGTTGTTCTGTGACGACATCGGAGCGGTGGCCGGCCAGATCGCCAGTCCTGAGGACGTGGAAGCGACTGCGGACCGTCTCTATACCGGGGCAATGGGCTTTGACCCAAGGCATTGGTATCGGATGCAGCACCATTTCCCTGTGATTGACGAAGATAATTACGATCGCTTTGCGGCACTGGTCATCGCCGATCTCAGTGCCGGCCCGCTGCGGGAAGCGGCTCTGAACGGCGGCGACATGCTGATCGTCGGAGAAAGAGACCCGCTGACCATGACGCCGGAAGAGAGAGAACATCAGAAAGTCAGGACGATCGATGTAAATGACGTTCTTCTTGGAGGAGAAAAAGGATGACCGTCCTCATTGTACTGGAAAACGAAACGGAGCTGTTCAAGACCAGGGATCTCATCATAGAGATTGTTCCGGATGCGGATTTGCTCTGCTTTGAGAACAGTCTGCCGGCTCTGGCGGCAGCCCGTTCCAGGGAGATCGACGTTGCCGTTCTGGATACGAAGCTGACGGAACTCGCCGGAATTGACTTCGGTCAGTATCTTCAGGACCTTTATCCGTTTATCAACCTGATTTATCTTTCCGAGGACAAGGAATTGGGTTACGCAGCCATGAACCAGCATGCAAGCGGATACCTGCTGAAGCCCGCCTCCCGGGACAATCTGCAGAGGGAACTTGAGGACCTCCGTCATCCGGCGGCGCAGAAGAACCAGAAGAGGCTCTTTGCGCAGACATTCGGGAACTTTGATTTGTTCGTGGACGGGAAGCCTGTGGCTTTCAAGTACTCCAAAACCAAAGAGATTGTCGCACTGCTGATCAACAACCGCGGCGCCCAGACCTCCAACGGAGAAATCATCGCCACGCTCTGGGAGGATGACGGAGACCCGGAAAAGAAGGCGTCCTACCTCTCGAATCTGCGGCAGGACCTGCAGAATACATTTACGAAACTCAAGCTGAACGGAATTATTCTGAAACAGCGCGGCAGCATGGCGATTGCAAAGGACCGGATCGAATGCGATCTGTATGACTGGCTGGAGAATAAGCAGAATTCCAAGTATCAATACCTCGGAGACTACATGAATCAGTACAGCTGGCCGGAGACGGTTCATGCGGAGCTGGATGAGATCAGCTATTCCCTCTACGACGATTAAGAGAGAAACCAAAACTGTTCACTCTGAGCAAAGCGGAAATCGAAAGAAGAGAGAAACTGTTCCATGAAGAAGATGTTCCTGCAGATCCTGATCGTGAGCATCCTGTTTCTTGGCATTCTTTGCCTTTGTATCCGATTGGGCGGGAACGGGCTGGTCCTCTATTTTGAGCAGCCGCCTGATGCCACGGGGATGGAAGTCCGGTTTGATCCGGAAAACATCGTCCGGCTGGCGGACAGTCAGGTTCTGACGGAAGAACAGGAAGTTCAGCTTTTATTTCATGCCGTACAGCGAGGCAAGACAGAAGTAAGCATCCTCTGGGAAGGACTGGACGAGGACTCGCTGTATGAAAACGAGATCCGAATGACCATCCGATCTCTTCCGATGGGAATTCTGACAGACAGTATCACCTGGAATTTCACGGGATGGGAGTATCTTGTGATCTGTCTGTCGTTTTACTTCCTGTCGCT
>CAMKEK010000027.1:0-11780 GCA_946411545.1 uncultured Clostridia bacterium | reverse complement strand
ACTCGCTCTGGCTCAACCACATGGTGGAAAACCTGCTGGCCAGCACCCGTCTGGAAAACGGCGAGGCCAGACTGAGCTTCTCGACGGAAGTCCTGGAGGATATCCTTGAGGAAGCGGCCTCCCATGTGCGCGCCTTCAGTGCGGATCACCAGATTATCGTGGAAGCGCCTGCGGAGCTGATCCTGGTCCGTGCGGACTCGCGTCTCATCATGCAGCTGCTCATTAACCTTCTGAACAACGCCGTCAAGTACACGCCGGAGGGCTCCACGGTCCGGATCACCGCCGAAAAGCGGGGCGGGACCGCTTATGTCACCGTCGCCGACAACGGCCCCGGTGTTCCGGACGAAGACAAGCCGAAAATCTTCGACATGTTCTATACCGGCGATCAGAGCGTCTCGGACGGACGGCGAAGCCTTGGTTTCGGACTCGCGCTCTGCAAAACGATCGTCAAAGCCCACGGCGGGGAGATCTCGGTCTCCGACAACATCCCGCACGGGGCGGTCTTCACTTTCAGTCTGCCTGCCGAGGAGGTGCCTCTGAATGGATAAAACCCTGATTCTGGTCGTGGAAGACGACCTTCCGGTTCAGAACCTGATCACCGTCACGCTCAAAGCCGAAGGGTATCGCTTTCTCACCGCACAGACCGGCCAAGCCGCCGTCATCACCGCCGCCACGCACAATCCGGATATCATCCTGCTGGATCTCGGGCTGCCGGATCTGGACGGCGTCGAGGTCATCCGGCGGGTGCGCTCCTGGTCAAACGTCCCCATCATCGTCATCAGCGCCCGGAGCGAGGATCCCGACAAGATTGACGCCCTGGATGCCGGTGCGGACGACTATCTGACAAAGCCTTTTTCGGTTGCGGAGCTGCTGGCGCGGCTTCGGGTCACCCTGCGGCGGCTTGGCGCCGCCATGCCGGATTCGGCACCGTCCGTCTTTCGAAACGGCGCCCTGAGCATCGATTACGCCGCCGGCTGTGTCAGTCTCGACGGGGAGGAGATCCGCCTCACTCCCATCGAGTATAAACTGTTATGCCTGCTTTCCCGGAATGTCGGGAAGGTGCTGACGCATAAATACATCACACAGAACATCTGGGGAGACAGTCTGGAGAGCAGCACGGCTTCGCTGCGGGTTTTCATGGCCACGCTGCGCAAGAAGCTGACGCGCACGCCGGACAGCCCCGCCTACATCCAGACCCATGTGGGGGTCGGCTACCGGATGGTCCGTGTGGAGGATAATATGGAGTAAACTGTCATGAAAAAACACTCGCGTTTTCGATTTGGCATGTTCCTCGTGACCATCGGCATCGTCTACGGCGACATCGGCACCTCGCCCATGTACGTCATGAAGTCGATTCTCGAGGGCAACGGCGGCATCACCCAGATTGACGGGGATTTCATCATCGGCTCGCTCTCCCTCGTGATCTGGACCATTACCCTGCTTACGACGGTCAAGTATGTCCTCATCGCCATGAAGGCAGACAACCACGGGGAGGGTGGAATCTTCTCGCTCTACTCGCTGGTCCGCGACTGCGGAAAGTGGCTGATCGTCCCTGCAATGCTGGGCGGCGCGGCCCTGCTGGCCGACGGGGTGCTGACCCCGGCGGTCACGGTCACCACCGCCGTGGAAGGCCTTCGCAGCATCGAGAGCATGGACCGCTTTCTCGGCGCAGGCCAGTGGAAGGTCGTTATCATCACGCTCTTCATCATTACGGCGCTCTTCTCGGTCCAGCACGCCGGCACCAGCCGGATCGGAAAGGCCTTCGGGCCCGTCATGCTGCTGTGGTTCACCTTCCTGGGCGTTACCGGCGCGGCGCATATTCTCTCTTTTCCCGTCGTGCTCAAGGCCTTCAATCCGATCTACGCCGTCCGTGTTCTTCTCAGCCCTGCGAACAAGCTTGGCTTCATGATCCTCGGAAGCGTCTTTCTTGCCACCACCGGCGCGGAGGCGCTCTATTCCGACATGGGCCATGTGGGGAAGGAAAACATCTACTTCAGCTGGCCCTTCGTGAAGCTCTGCCTGATTGTGAACTACCTCGGTCAGGGTGCCTGGATCATCCAGAGCCGGGGAGACGCCGCCCTTGCCCAGGTCATTGATCTGAACCCCTTCTTTCTTATGCTTCCCGAGCTGCTGCGGCCCTTCGCGGTCATTCTCGGCGCGGCCGCGGCGGTCATCGCCTCCCAGGCCCTCATCACCGGCTCTTATACGCTGGTGTCCGAGGCCATCCTGCTGGACCTCCTGCCCCATCTTGAGATCCGCTATCCCTCCGACACCAAGGGACAGCTCTATATCGGCACCGTCAACAGCCTGCTCTGGATCGGCTGCAGCCTGGTGGTGCTGTACTTCCGCTCCGGTGCCCGGATGGAATCGGCCTACGGTCTGGCCATTACGGTCACCATGCTGATGACCACGCTTCTGCTCTGCGTCTATCTGCGGGACCTCCGGAAGAAAGGGCTTCTGGCCTATCTGATGCTGCTGGTGTTCGGGGGAATCGAAACCGTTTTCTTCATCTCCAGTCTCAGCAAGTTCATGCACGGCGGCTACGTCACCGTGATTCTCACCCTTGCCCTTCTCATCCTGGAGATCATCTGGTACCGCGGGACCCAGCTTGAGCGGAAATACTCCACACGGCTCAAGATGCGCGATCACATTGACAGTCTCGTCGCCCTGCACAGCGACCCCGACATCCCCCTTCTTGCGCATAACCTGGTCTACCTCGACGGAGAGCGGGATCTCGAGCTGATGGACCGCGACATTCTCTACTCCATTCTCGACAAGGACACCAAGCGGGCCCAGGCCTACTGGTTCGTGAACGTCCATGTGATCAACGAACCCAAGACCATGAGCTACGAGCTGGAGACCTACGGAACGGACTGCATCTTCCGGATCCGTTTGAATCTGGGCTTCAAATGCTCCCAGCGCGTCAACGTCTACCTGCGCCAGATCGTGCAGGATCTCCAGGCCAGAGGCGAGCTTCCCGCCCAGGACAAGCGGTACTCGATCTACGGCAAGTCCACCGTCGGGACCTTCAAGTTCTGCATCATCCAGAAATCCGTCACAACCAAGACCGAGCTTTCCTCCCTGGATGAATTTGTGCTGAACACCAAGTACGCCATCCGCCGGGTTGCCGGTTCCAAAGAGCGCTGGTACGGGCTGGACACCTCTTCCCTGATTCTTGAGTCTGTGCCCCTGATTACGGGCGGCGGCACGGACAACATGCGCATTCAGCGCGCGGAAAGCAGCGCAGGATCCATTCCCCCTGTTTCCCCGACCGGGAAGAGCTGATTCTCCTTTGAAAAACAGGTTATTCTGATACAAGGCGAACCCTCCGACAGGCTTCCTGCCCGTCGGAGGGTTCGTTTTTTCCTTGATCTTGCTGTATTTTGATTCCGCAGTATTCCCCGCTTATTTCACCACATCATAGAACACTTTGGCCTGGCTGAACAGCCATTCCATCACCGCGACACAGCGGTAGGCGGCGTTGAAGGAGGCAACATGCACCGCCGGATTCACCATCGTGAGTCCCGCCGCCTGCTTTGCCTCGTCGCTGTCTGCCACAATCGTGCCCGAACGCCAGAAGACGAAATAGTGCCCGGTATCGCTGACCGTGAGCTTGATCCCCGAGAGGGTTCTGTCATAGGGCTCCCAATCGCCGTTCCAGATCGAATAGGCATAGCCGACTCCCTTTTCGGCAAATCGGTCCATGAGTCTCTGGGCAAAGCGATATGCGCCCCTGTCGTCCTCCGCCGTGAAGAAGATAAACTTCTGATCCTTCAGGCTTTCCAGGCGGTTGACATCCCACTGGCCGCTGACAAACATACAGGCGGTGAAAAGGTCCGGGTCTTCCGCCGCAATGGACATCAGGGCCTCGCAGCCCATTCCCTGACCCGTGCCGTAGATCCGGCTGCTGTCCACCGCATAGTCTCTGCTCAGGAAGTCGACAAAGTTTCTTGTGAGCTCGACATAGCCCGTCGTCGTATAGCCGTAGACATGGTCGAGAATCGCTTCGCGGTAGAGCGGCACCACAACAATCGCCGGGAACTGTTCCTGCCACGCCTTCGCGGTCCAGACCAGTCCGCCGATTCCCTGCACCAGCGGAAGATTCGGGTCGGTCCCCGTGGAGGTCAGGTCCGGCAGAAAGAGCACCAGCGGGTAGGCGGCCGCCTTGTCGTATTTCTCCGGCAGGAAGATGTTGTAATGGATATAGAGCCCGGTTTCCCGGTCGGTATAGGTCATCCGGTGAAACAGGGCCGGCTGATTCAGGATCAGCTCCCACTTGTCATCGGCAAAGCTGTCGTCCACTTTTGTGAGCGAGGTCTTTTTCGTTTCGCCGCGCTCTTCGATTGCGGCCTCGGCTTGTTCGCCGGGCGCTTCGGACGCCGCGTCTTCGGCGAAAGCGCCGGTCCCCGCGATCCCGCCCGAAACCGTCAGCAGCAGCACCAGCGCGAGGAGAAAAGAAAGCCCCCTCATGCCCGCACCGGCCGGGCCACCGGAGCGCCGGTTTTCTGTCCGCCCTGTTCTCCCGCCTTCGGCGGGAGAACAGTTGTTGCTTTTTCTCATGCCCATATCAGCCAGATCACCAGCGCGCCGGTAACCGCCGCGATAAAGGTGAAAGGAATGCCGATCCGGGTAAAGTCACCGGTCGAGACCTTATAGCCTTCTTTCTGAAGGATGCCGATGCCGGCGATATTGGCCGACGCCCCAACCGGGGTGATGTTGCCACCCAGTGTCGCCCCGATCAGAAGGCCGAAGGCAAAGAGATAGGGCTCCACCCCCAGCTGTGCGGCGATGCCGCTGACCACCGGGAGCATGGTCGCCACATAGGGGATGTTGTCGATGAAGGCGCTCAGCAGCACCGAGACCCCCACGATCAGCACATAGGTCACAAGCTTGGAGCCTCCGCCCAGCTTGACAAACAGGGAGGCGATGGCGTCGATCACACCGGCCTGGGTGATGCCCTCAATGACCATGAAGAGGCCTGCCAGCAGCAGGAGCGTCTTGTAGTCGATGGACTTCAGCACGCTCTTTGCCACGCCGCCGGAGCGCTGGCGGATCAGCTCGTAGAGGATGCCGATCACCGCCAGGCCGCAGCAGATGAAGCCGTTGGTGAGCTCCGGCTTGTTTTTAAACTGAGACGCAACGATGAGCAGGACCACGGTCCCCACCATCAGCACCGTCGGGACATAGTCGGTCACAACGGTCGTGACCTCCGCCGTCACCTTCTCCTTCTCCTTGCGGAAGATAAACAGCAGCACCGGAATCGTCAGCAGCGCTCCGGCTTCCACCGCGAAGGCGATGCCGGGCTTGCCCATGAACCAGAAGAAGTCGTTGAAGCTCATGTTCATGTAACCCGCCAGGAGAATCGACGTGGTGTCGCCCACCAGGGTCGCCGCCCCCTGCAGGTTGCTGGACACGGCAATGGCGATGATGAGCGGGATCGGATTGGTCTTGAGCTGTCTCGCCACCGCGAGGCCGACCGGCGCAACCATCAGCACCGTCGCGACGTTATCCACGAAAGCCGAAATCAGGCCCGAGAAGATCGACAGCACCACGGCCGCCCACTGGATATTCGGCACCTTCTGAAGCAGCTGTTCCGCCATCCGGCCGGGCATCTGGCTCTGGATAAAGAGCTCCACCGTCGCCATGGTACCGGTCAGCATCATCAGCACGTTCCAGTTGATCGCCCCCACGGCGCTCAACGGCGGCAGAATCCCAACCAGCATGAAGACCAGCGCTGCCGCCAGCGCAATGATCCAACGGTAATCCGCAAAAATCAGCAGCAGCACATACATGCCCGCAAACAGGGCCAGGGCCAGTATCATTGTATTCATGTCAAAATGCCTCCGCGTAGTTCAATTGATTCTCAGCACGGGATCAGATCATCGTTTCCGGGTGAAAGACCTCGTCAAAACGCTCTTCCGTCAAAAAGCCCAGGCGAACACAGGCTTCCTTCAGCGAGATGTTCTCCTGAAAAGCCAGCTTTGCGGTTTTCGCCGCGTTTTCATAGCCGATATACGGGTTCAGCGCCGTCACCAGCATGAGGGAGTGAAGGAGATTCTGCTTCATCCGCTCCCGATCCGCCCGGATGCCGTCGGCGCAGCGGTCCGTAAAGGACACAATGGACTCCGACAGCAGGCGCACCGACTGCAGGAAATTATAGGCCAGCACCGGCAGAAAAACGTTGAGTTCAAAATTTCCCTGCGACGCGGCGATGCCGACCGCCGTGTCGTTGCCCATTATCTGCACGGCCACCATGGTGACCTGCTCACACTGGGTGGGATTCACCTTTCCGGGCATGATGGAGCTTCCCGGCTCATTTTCCGGAATACGGATTTCCCCGAGGCCGCAGCGCGGTCCGCTGGCCAGCCAGCGGACATCGTTTGCAATCTTCATCATGTCTGCCGCCAGGGCCTTGACCGCGCCGTGGGCAAAGACAAGCTCGTCACGGGATGTCAGGGCGTGGAACTTGTTTTCCGCCGGCAAGAAGCGCGTCCCCGTGATCCGGCTGATCTCTTCGGCCGCAAGCCGGTCAAAGCCTTCCGGGGCGTTCAGGCCCGTTCCCACCGCGGTGCCGCCCAGTGCCAGCTCCCGCAGCGGTTCCAGCGCCGTTTTCAGCATTCCGAGGTCCCGCTCCAGCGAGCTTCTCCAGCCGCTGATCTCCTGGGAAAAGCCGATGGGCACCGCATCCTGGAGGTGCGTTCGTCCGCTCTTGACCACGCCCGCGTTTTCCTTCTCCAGGCGCTTCAGGACTCCGACCAGCGCTTCGGCCGCCGGGATCAGCTGATTCTCCAGGCCCAGCACCGCCGCAATGTGCATGGCCGTCGGGAAGGTGTCGTTCGACGACTGGCTCATGTTCACATCATCGTTCGGGTGACAGCGTTTTTCTCCCGCCAGTTCGTTCGCCCGGTTCGCGATGACTTCGTTCGCGTTCATGTTCGACTGGGTCCCCGAACCGGTCTGCCATACCACCAGCGGGAAATGTCCGTCCAATGCGCCCGCGGCGACTTCGCCGGCGGCCGTTTCGATGACGAAAAGCTTTTCCTCCGTCATCTTTTCCGGCAGAAGCCGGTGGTTTGCCCGGGCCGCCGCCTGCTTCAGCACGCCGAAGGCATGGATGATCTCCGCGGGCATCGTTTCGATTCCGACGCCGATGCGGAAGTTCATACAGCTGCGCTGGGTCTGCGCGCCCCAGTAGCGGTCCGCCGGGACCAGAACCTCGCCCATGGAATCATGTTCCGTTCTTGTTGTCAAGCAGCTCTCTCCTCCTGTTTTCCCCGTTTCCCAGCTCCACGCGCAAAGCAGACGCAGGCCGGGAGAGGAAAGTCCGTACCTGCGTCTGTCTCCGGGTCAATGTCTCGGCTTGTATCCTCCGGTGGATTCTGTCTTTCGGTTCGCCTTCACAGGGCCCGCGCTGCGCCGTTTCGGCGCTTCGGTTCCGCGGCTCCCGCTTTCTCTATGCTCCGCTCTGCTCCTTTTGGCAGGCGGCCTCCTGACCGGTTCCGGCTCTTCCGGTTCCTGCCAGTCAGGTTCATCCTCGTCGGCTTCTTCCGCCGCGCGCCGCCGTACAGAGACAAGGAGCAGCGCCGCAACGATCACCACCGCAACCAGAACCCCCGCAAGAATCAGCACCGCGACAGGGATTCTCCTGGGCGCCGCGGCGTTTGTCGCGCTCTCCTGACCCGCGGCCGGTACCGGCTCCGCCGAAGCGGGCATCGTCGCGGTGTTCGTTTCCGCCGACGCAGGCTCTGCGGACGCGGCGTTCTGCATCTCCGGGGCTGCGGCTTCGGCCGTGCCGGTTTCCGCCGCCTGCTGTGCTGCGGCAAGCTCCGCGGCCGCACGCTCCGCCGCGGCCTGGGCCTCCTGCTCCTGCTTCCAGCTCTCCAGCTTCTGATCAAGCTCCAGAGCGTATTCCGCCAGGTGTCCTCCGACCTCCGCGATGATGTTCTGATATTCCCCGACGTTTCTTGTCATCACCGTCACCACGATGGGGTTCGGGGTGTAAATGACCGCCGCGCAGTGGTTGTTGTTGTTTCCGTTGCCCTCTTCATAAGCGCCGAACTTCTGCGCGATGGTGTAGCTGCCCTTCAGCGCGGCGTTGCGGTTGTAGTAGTCATCCGGCTGCGCCTGCTTCAAATAGTCCAGCACGTGGGGGAACTTTGTGTCTCCCCCCTGATACAGCGTGCGCATCACCTGGGTCATGTAGCGCGCCGTGTAGTAGCTCACGTCGTAGAAATCCTGATCAAAGTAACTGTCCGGCAGATCCGCGAACTTGATGGTCATGTCGCTGCACTTGCCGGCATAGGTTCCGCCCAGCCACGACACCATGGAGTGCCCGCTGTCGTTGTTGGAATAGACCAGGGCCGTGGATTCCAGGTATTCCAGGGTGGTCCCGTTCACGACACTTTCCAGAGTGAGTTCTCCGGCCGCTTCCTTCTCCGCCATCAGCATCGACACCGGCACCTTGTACAGACTCGCCGAATACATCCACTGATCCGCGTCATAGTACCAGCTGTCCCCGGTTCCGGAGTACCAGAACCCGACGGAAAAGCGCATATAGTCCTGCTTCAGGTTATGCTCCTGGGCAAAATTATCCATCCACTGCTGCAGCGCGGCCGCGTCGATGATGCCGCTGTCCTCCGCGGCAGGGAGCTGCGTATCGGCACCCGGCACAGCAGCCGCCCCTGCCGCCGGCGCCGCTTCCGCAAACGCCGCCGTGCATGTAGCAGCAAGCAGCAGAATTGTCATCATCAGCGACAGAATTTGCCTGCCTGTCCTCTTCATTCCTTCTTCTCTCCGATCCGTTTGCAAAATCTTTGCCTATTATATGCGAAATCATCATCAAGCGCAAGGGCAGAATCCGGCTCCCCTGTTAATTTCTTCTGAACTTTCTTCCCTTCCGCTTCCGTCCGCCCGACCGCCGTCGCTGGGGTCGTTTCATCGTCTTTGCTGTGTTTTATATTTTTTGCTTTAAAATTTATATATTTCTATTGACAAATTTATTTACCTGCGTTATAATGCAGCTGTCATGGGGGAGCAGGGCTCTCCGGTGAATTCTTCGGAAGGGAATGATCTTTTTGAAAAAGACATTATATAGTCTGATGCTGAACGACGAGGTCGTCCGGGAAGTGGATCTCCTGGCCCACCGTCTCGGGACCAACCGTTCCGCCCTGATTAACCAGATCCTCGCGGAGTATGTAAACTACACCACTCCGGAACGCCGGATCAACGACGTGCTCTCGGCCATTGAGCAGCTGATGCAGCCGAGCAGCGATCTGGTGCCGTTCTTCGCCCCGAACAGCTACAGCATGTCGCTCAAGAGCTCGCTTGAATATAAGTACCGCCCGACGGTGAAGTACGAGGTTCAGCTCTTCCGCGGTGAGGAGGAGAACATCGGCGAGCTGTCCGTGGTGTTCCGGACCCAGTCCAGCGCGCTGATCAGCGTGATGACCGAGTTCTTCCGTCTCTGGAAGAGCATTGAGGACGCCCACCTTGCCCCGAAGGTCGGACACCGCCAGCATTACGCCCTGTATGACGGGCGCTTTACAAGAAGCATCTCCGCGCCCGACCGCGACTGTACCACGGATCAGCTGGCTTCGGCCCTCTCGGAATACATCAAGCTCTTTGACAAGCTGATGAAGGCCTATGTCAGCGGGCGCCTGAACGCACATGAGGTGGAGGCCGCCTATTATTCCCAGATGCTCAACAGCCCCATCCACATCTGACCGGTTTTCTGACAGCTTTCGATCGCGCGGAACAGTCTTTCGCCTTTCCGCGCTTTCTGAACGGTCCAATCAGATAACGTAATCTTATGTTATGTAAACAAATTCCGCATAATCTCTCAAAGGAGGTTTGACATATGAATGCACAGAACCTGACCCAGAAAAGCCTTGAGGCCATCCAGACTGCCCAGTCCATGGCCCTCGAAAACAGAAACAACTACATCACGCCGGAGCACCTGCTCTATGCCCTGGTCGACCAGGACGGCGGTCTGATTCCCTCCCTGCTGGGAAAGATGGGCGTCGACTGCAACGCCGTGCTGGCAGAGCTTGACACCGCCATTTCCGCCCTGCCGAAAGTGGGCAGCACCTCCGACGCGTATCTTTCTCCGGAGACCAACCGGATCCTGACCGCGGCCGAGAAGGCCGCCAAGTCCATGGGAGACGCCTACGTCTCGGTGGAGCATCTGATGATCGGCATCTTCGCCTCCCCCACCGCAGCCATCAAGCGGATCTTCTCCGACCACGGCATCACAAAGAACGCCTTTACCGCAGAGCTTTCCAAGGTGAAGTCCTCTCCGGTCACCGGCGACAACCCCGAGAGCACCTATGACGCGCTCACCAAGTACGGCACGGATCTGGTCAAGCGGGCAAGGGAGAACGAGCTTGACCCCGTCATCGGCCGTGACAACGAGATCCGGAACGTCATCCGCATCCTCTCCCGAAAGACCAAGAACAACCCGGTTCTGATCGGTGAACCCGGCGTCGGCAAGACCGCCATCGCCGAAGGCCTCGCCCAGCGGATTGTCAAGGGCGATGTCCCGGAGGGACTGAAGGACAAGAGCATCTTCTCCCTGGACATGGGCGCCCTGATCGCCGGGGCTAAGTACCGCGGCGAGTTTGAGGAGCGTCTGAAGGCGGTCCTGGAAGAGATCCGCAAATCCGAGGGCGGCATCATCCTCTTCATCGATGAGCTTCATACCATCGTCGGCGCGGGCAAGACCGAGGGCAGCATGGATGCCGGAAACCTTCTCAAGCCGATGCTGGCCCGCGGCGAGCTGCACTGCATCGGGGCCACCACCCTGGACGAGTACCGCAAGTACATCGAAAAGGACGCCGCCCTGGAACGCCGGTTCCAGCCGGTGCAGGTGGATGAGCCGACCGTTGAGGACACCATTTCGATCCTCCGCGGACTGAAGGAGCGCTATGAGGTCTATCACGGCGTCCGCATCCACGACAACGCCCTGGTTGCCGCCGCGACTCTCTCCAACCGCTATATCACCGACCGTTTCCTCCCCGACAAGGCCATCGACCTGGTGGATGAGGCCTGCGCTCTGATCCGGACCGAGATCGACTCCATGCCCGCAGAGCTGGACGACATCCGCCGCAAGATCATGCAGATGGAGATCGAGGAAATGGCCCTCAAGAAAGAGGACGACAACCTCAGCAAGGAGCGTCTGGAAAAGCTTCAGGAAGAGCTCGCCAACCTCAAGGATCAGTTCAACGAGATGAAATCCCGCTGGGAGGCGGAGAAGAGCAGCGTGGACGATGTCAAACGGCTGAAGGGCGAGATTGAGCGTATGCACGCCGACATCGAAAATGCCCAGCTGAACTATGAGTATGAAAAGGCCGCACGCCTGAAGTACTCCGATCTCCCCGCGCTGGAGAAGCAGCTGCAGGAGGCCGAAGCGCTGTCCGAGCAGCGGAACCAGAACTCTCTTGTTCACGACACGGTCACCGAAGAGGAGATTTCCGGCATCGTCGCCAAGTGGACCGGCATCCCGGTGGCCCGCCTGATGGAGGGCGAGCGCGAAAAGATCCTCCACCTGGACGAATACCTGCACAAGCGCCTGGTCGGTCAGGACGAGGCAGTGCAGAAGGTCACGGAAGCCATTCTCCGCTCCCGGGCCGGCATCGCGGACCCGAACCGCCCCATCGGCTCGTTCCTGTTCCTCGGTCCCACGGGCGTCGGCAAAACGGAACTGGCCAAGTCTCTGGCCGAGTGCCTCTTTGACGACGAGCGCAACATCGTCCGGATCGACATGACCGAGTACATGGAGAAGT
>CAMKEK010000026.1:0-12589 GCA_946411545.1 uncultured Clostridia bacterium | reverse complement strand
ACCAGGTCGCCGGCGTCATGAACGGCAACTGGATCATCCCGACCATCGAGCAGGTTGCGGACAACAGCGGCAAGTGGGCCATCACCACCATCCCGACCCTGGAAGGCGGCAAGGAAGGCTATGCGGCCAACGGCGGCTCCTCCCTCTACATCACCGGCAACTGCAAGAACGTCGACCTCGCCCGTGAGTTCCTTGCCTACACCTTCGGCGGCGGCGCCGGCTCCAGAGAGACCTATGACCTGGCGCTCACCAACGGCGGCGTCATCACCTGCTGCATCTCCGCCGGCCAGTCCGACGTGTATCAGGCCGGTGTCGACTACTTCGACGGCCAGGCCATCTATTCCAGCATCGTCGGCATGGGCGCCTACGTTCCCGTCATTGAGCAGAACGACTACCACTACACCATGCGGACCTATGTCGGCAACGCCATCACCAATATCGTCAACGGTGCGGATCTCGCTTCCGAGCTGCAGAACGCTCAGGATCAGCTCACCTTCGAGATGGGCTTCTGATCCGATCCGTTCACGGGCCATGTAAAACATGCCGCAGGCCCGTCATGATTCATGACGGGCCTGTTCTTTTTATCCGGGTTCTGTGCTCCCGAAAGGAGGATTTCTGTGGAGAAAAAACGCAACGCATGGGGCTGGGCCTTTCTGCTGGTGGCATCGGTGCTCATCATGATTTTCAGCTTCTATCCGATGATTGCCGCGTTCATTACCTCTCTGAAGACCGGTTCCAGCGCCAACATGATCTGGGCTTCCGAAAAATTCGGAAATCCGTTTTACAACTATACCCGCATGTTCAAGGACAAGATGTTCATGACCACGCTCAGGAACACCTTCTTCTACCTGATCGTTCAGGTTCCCATCATGCTGGTCCTCGCCATTCTTCTGGCACAGCTTCTGAACAATCCGAATCTTAAGTTCCGCGGTCTGTTCCGTACCTGCATCTTCCTCCCCTGCGCGATTTCCCTGGTTTCCTATGCTTTGATTTTCCGTTCTCTGTTTGCGACCCAGGGCCTCATCAACAGCATTCTGATGAACCTCGGCCTCATCAAGGAGAACATCAACTGGCTCGGCCAGACCGGCACCGCCCGAGGCGTGATTATTTTCGCGCTGATCTGGCGCTGGACCGGATACAACATGGTCTTCTACCTCGCGGGTCTGCAGAACCTGGACTACTCCGTGTATGAGGCCGCCCACATCGACGGCGCCAACGGCTGGAACACCTTCTGGCAGATCACCGTGCCGCAGCTGAAGCCGGTCATCATCATGACCTTCATCATGTCCATCAACGGCACGCTGCAGCTGTTCGACGAGTCGGTCAACCTCACCAACGGCGGCCCCGCCGGCACCACCATGACCATGTCCCACTACATCTACAACAGCGCCTTCGGCACCGGCGTAGCGAACTTCGGTTATGCCTCCGCCATGTCCTTCCTGGTCTTCATCCTGGTGGCGGTTCTGGCGATTATCAACCTGAAAGTGGGTGATACACGTGACTGAGAAGAGAAACCACAGCGCCATCCAGCGCCGGCTCATTCCGAGCTATATCTTCCTGATCATCTGCGCCCTCATCTCGGTCTTCCCCCTGTTCTGGATGCTCACCGCCGCCACGAACACGACTCTGGAGGTTGCGCAGGGCAAGCTCTGGTTCGGCACGAACGCCGCCGTCAACTTCAAGAACCTGCTGAACAGCGCCGATCTGTGGCGCTCCATGTGGAACTCCTTCTTCTACGCCACCGTGCAGACCGTCCTCTGCCTGCTGATCTGCTCGCTGGCGGGCTATGGGTTTGAGCTCTATCACACCAAGGGCAAGGACCTTCTCTTCGGGGTTCTGCTTCTGGCCATGATGATCCCCGGCGTCGCGACCATGATCCCGCTGTTCACGATGATGAGCCGGATGAAGCTCCTGAACACGGCCTGGGGCTTTGCACTGCCGGCAATCGCCACGCCGTTCATGATCATGATGTTCCGCCAGAACTCGCGCAACTTCCCGGTGGAGATCATGAACGCCGCCCGCATCGACGGCCTGAGCGAGACGGGAATCTTCTTCAAGATCTACATGCCGGTCATGAAGTCCACCTATGCCGCGGCCGCGGTCATCACCTTCATGAACTCCTGGAACGCCTATCTCTGGCCGCGCGTCGTCCTGAACAAGTCTAACGCCCAGACCATGCCGATCCTGATTGCAAACCTCGCCAACGGCTACACCATTGACTACGGCATGCTGATGATGGCGGTTCTGTTCTGCTCGCTGCCGACGATCATCATCTTCTTCATCCTGCAGAAGCAGTTTGCAGAAGGCATCACCGGTGCGGTGAAGTAAGCTTCCCCGAATCAGTAAAATCAGGCCCGCCCCCAGGGCGGGCCTTCTCAAAGGAACTTTTATGAAAACATTTGACTTTGAATCCATTGTAAAGAACCCCGCCGTGTTCGCCGACGGGCGCCTGCCCGCCCACGCGGACTTTGTCCCCTATCGAAACACCGCGGAGCTCTCCGCGGGCGAGAGCGGACTTCGGATGCCCCTGGACGGCATCTGGCGTTTCCGCTATTCCCGCAATCCCTCGGCCGCCCCGGACGGCTTCTGGAAGCCGGACTGTGACCTCTCCGGCTGGGACAGCATCCGGGTCCCTGCCCATATCCAGATGGAGGGCTATGACGTTCCGGCCTACGTGAACACCCAGTATCCCTGGGATGCCCAGGAAGAGCTGCAGCCCGGCGAGATGCCGGAGGTTTTTAACCCGGTCGCCGACTATGTCTGCACCTTCCGCCTGCCGGAGCATTTCCGCGGCGAGGAGGTCTGCATCTCGCTGCAGGGCGTGGAGAGCGGCTTTGCGCTCTGGCTGAACGGAGTGTACATCGGCTACAGCGAGGACAGCTTCACGCCCTCCGATTTCCGTCTGACCGACGCGCTCTGTGACGGGGAAAACCGCCTGGCCGTCCGGGTCTGGAAATGGACGCCCGGCAGCTGGTTTGAAGACCAGGATTTCTACCGCTTCTCCGGAATCTTCCGCAGCGTTTTCCTGTATATGATCCCGAAGACCGCCGTTACGAACCTCTCGGTGCTTCCGCTGCTGAACGACGACTTCACTTCCGGCGAGCTGAAGATCACAGCCTCCACCCGCGGAAGCGGCCGCCTGCGCGTGCGCCTGCTGCACGACGGGCAGGAGCTTTCCGCCGCCGAGACCGCCATTTCCGAGACTGCGGAGGAAAGCACCTGCACCTTCGGTCTTGATCATCCGCTTCTCTGGTCGGCCGAAGCGCCCCATCTTTATCAGGTCGTGCTTGAGGTCCTGGATGCGGCGGGTTCCGTCACGGAAGTCATTCGCCAGGAGGTCGGCTTCCGCCGGATCGAGATCAAGGACGGCATTCTCCTTCTGAACGGAAAGCGGCTGGTCTTCCACGGCGTCGACCGCCACGACTTCAGCTCGGTAAGCGGTCGGGTACCGAACCGGGACGAACTGCTTCTGGATATTCTGACCATGAAGCGCCACAACATCAACGCCATCCGCACCTCCCACTATCCCAACCAGAGCGCCCTGTACGAGCTCTGTGACCGGTACGGGATCTATGTCATGGACGAGAACAACCTGGAGACCCACGGCAGCTGGGATGCGTTCCTGCGCGGCAAGGCCGGAAAAGAATTCATCGTACCGAAGGATCACCAGGAGTTCGCGCCCCTGCTTCTTGACCGCGTGCGGTCCATGTATCAGCGCGATAAAAATCATGCCTGCGTCATTCTCTGGTCCTGCGGCAACGAGGCCTACGGCGGAAGCGTCATCCGCGACATGAGCCGCCTCTTCCACAGCCTCGACCCGCACCGTCCGGTTCACTACGAAGGCATCACCTGGGATCCCAGCTATCCGGAGACCAGTGATCTGGAAAGCCGCATGTACACCCCCGCGGCCGAGATTGAGGCCTTCCTGGCCGAGCATCCGGAAAAGCCCCTGATCTGCTGCGAGTACACCCACGCCATGGGCAACTCCTGCGGTGCCATGCACAAGTACACCGATCTCTCGGAGCGCGAGATGCACTATCAGGGCGGCTTCATCTGGGACTATGTGGACCAGACCATCTGGAAGAAGAACCGCTACGGCGAGTGGTTCCTCGCCTACGGCGGCGACCACGGCGAGCGCCCCACCGACTACAGCTTCAGCGGAAACGGCATCGTCTACGGCGGTGACCGCAGCCCCTCGCCCAAGATGCAGGAGGTCAAGTTCAACTATCAGGACATCCGCGTCTGTGTGGACGAATCGGGTATCCTGGTGAAGAACCGCTTCCTCTTTACGGATACCGGCCGCTTCCGTGCTGAAGCGGTGCTGCAGGCCGACGGCAGGGAGATCGCCCGTGCCGATCTGGGCTCGCTCTCGGTCGCTCCCCTCTCCGACGCAAGTTTCCCGATTCCCGCTTCGCTCACCGAGACGATGAAGGCGCATCGCGACGCCGCCCGGAGCCTCGGGAAGAAAGAGCCGGAGTTTGCCCTTACGGTCTCCTTCTCCCTGAAGGAGGACTGCCTCTGGGCAAAGGCCGGGCACGAGATCGCCTTCGGGCAGTTTGTCTTCCCGCATTGCGAGGAACCCTTCACCTGCGAAGAGCCCTTCACCCTGATCCGGGGCAAGTCCAACGTCGGGGTCCGCGGGAAGAACTTCTCCGCCCAGTTCTCGGCCATCCATCCCGGTCTCACTTCCTATGTCTATGCCGGGAAGGAGCTCATCGCGAAGACGCCGATGCCGAACTTCTGGCGCGCGCCCACGGATAACGACAAGGGCAACCTCATGCCGCAGCGCTATGCCCAGTGGAAGATCGCCAGCCTCTATGTCACCGCCAAGCACGAGGGCACCTGGGACCTCTATCCCGAGGTTACGGAACACCCGCACAGCGTCGAGATCCGCTATCACTACTTCATGCCCACCGCACCGGAAAGCAGCTGCTTCGTGAACTATGAAGTCTTCGGCGACGGCACCGTCCGGACCACGCTCTCCTATGACGCGGTCAAGGGCCTGCCCGACATGCCCGAATTCGGCATGCTCTTCAAGCTGGACGCGGATTACGACACGGTGCGCTGGTACGGTCTCGGGCCGGAAGAGACCTATGTCGACCGCCTCCGCGGCGCAAAGCTGGGCCTGTATGAGAAGTCGGTCCGCGACTGCCTTGCGCGCTACAACGATCCCCAGGAGTCCGGGAACCGCTGCGGCGTGCGCCGGCTTCAGGTCCTGGACCGCAAAGGACGCGGCATGGAGTTCTTCGGCCAGGACCTCTCGATGAACGTCCTGCCCTGGACGCCCCACGAGCTGGAAAACGCCGCCCATGAGTACGAGCTTCCGCCGGTCCACTTTACCGTGGTCCGCGCCGCCCTGCAGCAGATGGGCGTCGGCGGCGACGACAGCTGGGGCGCGAAAACGCATCCCGAGTATCTTCTCCCGGCTGAGAAGGACCTATGCTTCTCCTTCTGCTTCCGCGGGGTCTGAGCCGCACGTTTGTACCCCCTTATAACCATATTCAAGCCCCTCTGCCAGCCATATTGGCGGAGGGGGCTTGTTTATATTGCGGATCAGGAGGTCTTATGCATCCATGAAAAGATGGATGATTGACAGATTACACAAAACGGAGTATACTTCAATTCTGTTAAGAGTTTGTTGCAGTATTCTCCGGCTTCGGATTTCGGGGTCGCGGAAAATAAGAATGTATGGAGGAAACAACATGAAAAAAGCATTATCCATTCTTCTGGCACTTGCACTGTGCCTGAGTCTGGGCGTGTCGGCTTTTGCGGCGAACGACGCGGACTACTCCGACTACACCATCCGGATCTATTCCAACTCCAACTCCACTGAGCGTACCACCTGGCTCATTCAGGAAGCGAAGGATGCCGGCTTCACCATCAGCATTGACGACAACAGCGTCATCTCCGGTGACACTGCTGCAGTTCAGGCTGCCAATGAGAAGAAAGATGGTGACCTGATCTTCGGCCTGAACGAGACCCGCTGGGGCCAGCTCATCAACGGCGAATATGAAAACCTCAAGATCGCCGACTGGACTCCGTCCTGGGCCGATCAGGTCGGTGAGTTCAAGTATGACGGCAAGGCCTACGGCATTGTTATTCAGAACGTCCTGATGCTCTATCGTAACGATGAGTTCGGCACCAATGGCGAGGAGCTCCACTTTGATCACTGGGCCGATGTTGTCAACAGTGGCTACAAGTGGTATCGTCAGAACAAGATTGGCGGCACCACCAACGCAAACATCAACTCTGCCATGCTCTATCCCTTCGCGGATCCCGCTTCTCCGGCCGGCGGCATCTCCATCGACGGCTGGAAAGCCCTGTGGAAGTTCTGTGCAGAAGGTGTTTCCGGCGGCGATGACTACAAGTACGGCTTTGACCCGCTAAACAAGGGCGACGTCGCAGTCTCTGAGTTCTACTCTTCTGCTCTTTACGGCAAGATCGACGCAGCGGCAGATGGTTCTGAACATCCTCTGGTCGGCGCACTTGAGCCCGAGAACTGGAACCTCGTCGACATCAAGGACGGCACCTATTACATTGCTGAGTACCTCGGCATCCTCGATAAGGCCGGCCGTACCGAAGAGCAGACCGAGGCTGTCAAGGCCTTCTGCGAATGGTTCGGTTCCGCTGAAGTTCAGGCTGACTGGGCGGAAGAGTTTGACAGCTTCCCCTGCAACCAGGAAGCCGCCGAGCTGGTCTATGGCGATGACATTCCATCCATCTATCTCATCCCGAACTTTGCCCTCAACCCGATTGAAGGCACTGACATGAACTATGCCGAGTATGTTGCCGCTCACAGCGCTGAGTGGACCAACATCATGACCAACCTCGGCTTCTACTGGGCTGACGCCTCCGACGCCAAGCCCGAGCCGGACTGGGACAGCCTTGACTGGGCGACCCTGACCCAGAAGGCGGAGTAATTCCCATCCTTACTTCTCACAATGGCGAGTTGGACCCTCCAACTCGCCATTGTACTACACAACTGTTTTACTCCATACTCACAGGAGGTTATTCCCCTATGATAAAGCTCAATGACATCGTCGTCAAATTCGGCGATTTTACCGCTCTGCACAACATCAATGTCCATGTTAAAGAGGGTGAGTTCTTCACCTTCCTTGGTCCGTCTGGCTGCGGAAAAACTACCACTTTACGTACTATCACCGGCTTCATTGAGCCTGTCTCCGGCACAGTCGTCGTCAAGGACCGGGACATCACCCACGTTCCCATTGAGGATCGCAACATCGGCATCGTTTTCCAAAGTTATGCTCTTTTCCCCACCATGACGGTCTACGACAATATCGCCTTCGGCTTAAAGATCAAGAAATTGAAGAAGAACGAGATCGACCAGAAAGTCCGCGAAATCGCGAAGAAAGTCGACCTCTCAGACGAACAGCTCATGAAGGCCGTTTCCCAGCTCTCCGGCGGACAGCAGCAGCGTGTTGCCATCGCTCGCGCGCTGGTCACCGAGCCTGCCATCATCTGCATGGATGAACCGCTCTCTAACCTCGACGCAAAGCTCCGTGTCCAGCTGCGCAACGAGCTTAAACAGATGCAGAAAGATTTCGGCATCACTACCATCTACGTTACCCACGACCAAGAAGAGGCCCTAACCCTTTCCGACCGGATCGCTGTCTTCAACAAGGGCTATATTGAACAGATCGGCACCCCGAACGAAGTCTACAACTTCTCGAAAACCGAATTCGTCTGCAACTTTATCGGCGACATCAATCGCCTCTCCGAGTCGGTCGTGCAGAAAATGATCGACGCCGGTGCGGCTTTGAAGTCCACAGATCACAACTATATCCGTCTTGAACGGATGCATGTTAATGTTGATCCTCTTCCCGGACAGCTTGCACTTGACGGCACCGTCACCAGCCGCGAATACTACGGTCTCTATATCAAGTATTATATCGACCTTGGCAGCCAGACCGTCAAGGTCATCGAGAAAAACGACGGTGTGCGGATCTATGAGGTGGGGCAGCAGGTCAAGGTGATCATCGATCCGCGCGATGTTATGGCTTATCCGCCAGAAGTAGAAGCGGAGGCAAAATCATGAACCGGACACTTGATCAAAAGCTTCATCCGGAAACGCTGGTGCGTATTATCGGGGTAGCATTCTTCGCTTATCTGTTCTTCGGCTTCATGCTGCTTCCCTGTCTCAATACGTTGACCAGCATATTCAACACCAAAAATGCTGCTGGAGAGCGCGATCCTTTTGCGGTTATACGCTTCTTCCTCGCAGGCAACATGGGGAAGTATGTTTGGAATTCCCTGAAACTCGCAGTGCTCCTGGTCATCACGGTCAACGTCATCGGCGTGTCCATCGTGCTACTGACCGAGTACTTTGACATCAAAGGTGCCAAGATCCTGCGTGTGGGCTATATGACGACGATGATTTATTCCGGCGTCGCCCTCGTCACCGGGTACATGTTTCTCTATGCCAGCGACGGCATTCTCACCACAGCTCTGAAAAACGCCTTCCCCGGCATCAATCCTACCTGGTTTTCCGGCTTCAACGCTGTCCTCTTTACGATGACTTTCGCCTGCACATCGAACCACATGCTCTTCCTACGCAATGCCATTCGCGGCATTGACTACAACACTGTAGAGGCTGCCCGCAACATGGGAGCCAAACCTTTCAAGGTTCTCTGGAAGGTGGTCTTCCCCACCCTGATCCCCACGATGTTCTCCCTCACGGTCATGACCTTCATCACCGGGCTCTGCGCCATGTCTGCGCCGACTCTTCTGGGTTACGACTCAATTAACCCTGAAATCGTCCGTCTGGCCGGCTCTTCTTCTGCAGACGAGGCGTTCCCCCAAGCCCGCGCCGCCCTGCTCAGCATCATCCTTGCCATGTTTACCATCGTGCTGCTGACCGTGCTCTCCTCCTATGAACGCAAAGGGCATTACCTTTCCGTTTCTAAGACCAAGGCCAAGCTTCAAAAGCAAAAGATTACCAATCCCGTCTGGAATATTCTGGCTCACATCTACGCCTATG
Organism: uncultured Clostridia bacterium; assembly: GCA_946411545.1. Lineage (GTDB taxonomy): Bacteria > Bacillota > Clostridia > Oscillospirales > Oscillospiraceae > Limivicinus. The sequence goes on along the minus strand of CAMKEK010000026.1, from coordinate 3,591 downwards.
TGCTCTTCATCATCTATATGACCCCTGTGGTTATGATCATCATCTTCTCTTTCCAGACCTACAGCGCTATCCGGCTGAAGAAGTTGGATTTAACTCACTGGACGTTGATCAACTACTTCGGTCAGGAGGACTACGAATATCTCACGAGCCGCGGCAAGTACAAAACCCGCGTCGGCTCCATCTCGGGCGTCTTTTCCAATGATGCCACCCTTGGAGGCATCCGGCTCAGTTTTATTCTTTCCGCTCTCGCCGCTGCGCTAGCCTGTGTAATTGTAGTGGTCGCCTGCAACTACATCTTCAAGAAGCGCAATAAAAAAAGCGGTGTGGTTCTGGAATACGCCCTGCTCTTCCCTTGGCTTCTCCCGACCATTCTGATCTGCTATTCTTACCGCACCTACTTCAACAGTGATTCTGTCTGGTACGTCGGGAACCAGAATCTCTACTATGCCCAGAATGTCCGGATCCTCATCGTCATGGCCTATACAGTGACCAAGCTGCCGTTTTCGCTGCGTATGATCAAGGCCTCCTTCTATTCCATCGACGAAGAGCTTGAGGACGCGGCCCGCAACCTCGGTGCCGGCGGACTTCGCACCTTCCTGAAGGTGAAACTGCCGATCATACTGCCGAGTGTGCTTGCGGTGTTCGCGCTGAACTTCAACGCGCTGTTCACCGAGTATGACATGTCCGCCACCTTTGCCAGCACCTACGGCACCAGCTATGCCATGGTCATTCAGGCCATGTGCGCTGAGGAGGGTCTCTACGGTTATAATGTCAATGCCTCCGGTCGCCGCTGCGCGTCTACGGTGTTCATCATGGTCGTCTCCGGTATCATCCTCTACCTGGTCTATGGTGTTGGTGCCCGGGATCTGGGCGAACGGCTCGAGGCCCGTGATCGCCGCCGTAAACGCCGCGAAAAAATCGCCGCCTTCTTCGGCAAGAGTGAGAAAAAAGCGGCCTGATTTGTTATTCCTATAAAGAGATGAAGGACAGGATCTTTTGTTGATCCTGTCCTTTTGCGATTCTTCTGTTTCAGTTTCTGGTCGGGACGATCTCCAGCCAGTAGCCGTCCGGATCCATGATGAAGTAGATGCCCATCTTGGGGTTCTCCATACAGATACAGCCCATCTCTTCATGCTTCTTATGCGCCGCTTCAAAGTCGTCGGTGCGGAAGGCAAGATGGAACTCCTCTTCCCCGATGTCGTACTTCTGCGGATGGTCCTTCAGCCAGGTGAGCTCCAGCTCGAAATCCGACTCATCATTGCCCATGAAGACAATGATATGCTCGTCGCTGGTTTTCCGTCTGCGTTCTTTGAGGCCCAGCGCCTCCTCATAAAAGCGCATGGACTTGTCCAGATCGGCAACATTGTAGTTCTCGTGGACCATTTTGAATTTCATGGTGCATCCTTCCTTTCGCTTTGTTTGTCGTGTACCGTAAGCGCAATCACCGTCCCGCGAAGCAGGTGGCCGGAGGCAAAGTCCTCCATGCTCATCACGCTGTCCTCCAGGCCGTCGGCAACATTGAAGAAGCGGAAGCGCCCGTCCGGCTGCCTCACGAAGCTGATGAAGTGCGGCTCATGCCCCTCCTGGTAGCGGAAGATCCCGGCAATGCTGTCCTTCGCCGCCTGCGCCGCCTCTTCCCTGCCTACGGTCTCCCGGTAGTCGGGGACATATTTGGCGAGATACTCCCTCATGACCCGCATCAGCGTCGGCCCGGGAAAGCGCAGCGAGTGCATGGCGTCCATCTCCTGCCGCACCTCGTCCCATTCGAGTTCCTCGCCGAGGGCGTGTCGGAGATTGTAGGCCGCGATCCAGCCGCAGCCGTTGATGTCGGCCCGCATCGTGCGGTAGCGCACGGAGGAAAAGCAGTCCTGGTCGGTGATATAGCCGTCTGCGGAGATCCCCTCCGCCGGGGTGAGAATACGTTCGTTTGTCATAGCTGCTGTGCTGTATGCTCCTCTCCCTCTTTAACGAGGATTCCAGCATCCCGCATCCGGGCACGCAGGCGCGGCATGTCGTTCAGGAAGACCGCCCCCGGCATCCCCACGGCATAAGCGCCGTCAATGTTCAGTGGGCTGTCATCAATGAAGAAACATTCCTCCGGCCTCAAACCGAACGTCTCAAATAGTGTTTCAAAAATCTCATGTTGCGGTTTCAGCAACTTCACATCTGCCGAGACAATCCTGCCCTCAAAGCATTCCGAACCCGGAATCCGGTCAAAATACTCCCTCAATGGGGTGGTCGCATTGGAGCACAGATATACATGATAGCCCAAGGCTTTTACCTCGCGGGCCAGTTCAGCCATACCGGGCACCGGGTCCAACGGTGCTTTCCACCAATCGAAGACACAGGCATGCGCTGCTTTATGCAGCCGCTCGGGAAGTCTTCGGCAGATGCTCGCATAGCCTTCTTCCTGGCTCATGATACCGTGGTCCATGCTGACCCATTCGTACTCCTGGAAAACCTCCCGCTCCAGCAGTGCGGAATCTATTTCATCCATTCCCAGCCTGGCTACAATTTTCTTCGGGTTCCATGCAATCAGGACGTTTCCCATATCGAAAATGATATTCTTAATCATAAAGCCTCTCTTTTCACCTATTCATTGATATGAAATAATCGTAATGTACTCTCAAGTTCCAGAATACAACTGTTGAACAAAACCGGCTCCGAATGTTTGCCTCGGGGCCGGTTTCATTTATGGCTGCAGTTTTTCAAGCCTCGCTTCTTTGACCTTGAAAATGCCGGCATCTGCCGTCAGCAAAGGAAGATCATTGACAACTGCCGTAGCGGCTATAATTGCATCCGGTAAATTCAGTCTGTACTGCTTACGAAGGGTAATGGCATTCTCTCTCACATCGTCGCTGATTCGTAAGAGATCACAATTACTCAGGAAGTTCCTGATGGTCTTTTCTTCCTCCGGTGTAATTCCCGCAAAAGACAGCAATTCCATCATGCTGATCACCGAAACCGCAAGGCGTTTCCCAAGATATGGTCTCATGCAGTCATTCCCTGACAACAGGTAAATCACCGCATTTGTGTCTGCCAGATACTCAGGCCCATTCATCACGCACAGACCTCTGCAAATCCATCCCATCCGGGAGGCTCTTCAGACTGCCAAAGTAGTTGTCAGCTACTGGAGAAGGATTTGTTTTTTTCCTCTTTTCCTGTCGAAACATCAGATATTCAACATATTGTGAAATCTCTTCATAGTATTCTTCCGGCAAAGAACGAAGCTGCTTTTCAAGCATGGTAAAAGACATTCTATCCTCTCTCCTTTCTTTACTGCTCTGATATTCTCACCATTTTTGATTTTATAGCATTGCTCCCCAAAAAACAAGTGCTATTTGTTAAGATGACCACTCCAAGTTATTCTCCCATTCCATGGCCTGCTGTAAGCTCTTCGCTATGATGCTGAAAAGTGCCCGGCTTTTATTTCTTCTTAGGCATTTTGAAAGCCGCTCCACCGACAAAACCGCTCCTGTTTCAGGTTTCTTTTCGCCGGAAGAGATACCAGGTAATCGCCGTCATGCCGAGGAGGGATACAATCTCCTCTGCGATCCAAAGGTTCACCTCGCTTCGGTCCCCGGTCTTCGG
>CAMKEK010000025.1:0-12774 GCA_946411545.1 uncultured Clostridia bacterium | reverse complement strand
ATTATTGGTCGTTATCTCCCGACATTCTGTGGCTCGTTACGCCCGTCGCGAACAATACCAAATGAGCCAGTACTACCAGAATATGCTTATATTAATGAAGAGACGTGCGAAACGTGCAAACAATTTTCTAACTGCAAAGACCGATATTTGGATGATATCGAAGAAAAAGTTAAACAAGTATTAAAGTGGCGAGAATACGATGAGGTTTACCGCGCAAAAGAAGTGATAGATGATCTTATCTATAGAAAAAACAGCATTCAAACAGAAGAGGATGTGAAAGAAGTCCTTGCCGAGTTCGAAGCTAAGAAAAAGAAAATTAATTTAAATATAAATAAACGTTTCCCGTCAATTCAGAGATGGACTAATTTAGTTACTATATGTGCTTCACCTGTGACTGTTTATTCTGCATTATCTGGAGATGCAACTATTGCAGCAATCTCTGCAAGTGCGATAGGTCTATCAACAGCAGTTGAAAAAGCAACAGAAGTATATAAAAGCAAAAATAACTGGGTTGGATTTTTTGATAAAAAGAAATAATCAGTATTACATAAAGCAGAGGACACAAGAGACGAATCAGTCTTTTGTGTCCTCTGTCGGTAATTCGATATTGTACTTCGTCAGCAGATCCGCGATCGCTTCATCCAGCAGTCGGCTTTTCGGGATTCTTGTCTTCTTCGCAAGCTGATCAAAAAGCGGAACAAGCTCATTCTTCAAGGATGAAGTGAAGCGTGTGCGATATTTTAAGAAGGGCTCAGCCATAATAATTGTGCCTCCCGTTTGGAACTGCCCATATTCTATATGAGCTGCAAGTTTCAATCAATTGGTTGCAGATAGTGCCTATATAGTGTATAGTATCTGCAGAAGTGAGAGAGATATACGGGCTGAGATATGACCAAAACCTGTGCCATTATTGGTTGTTCCCCGATGTGTTTTCCATGGGGATTTGATGAGGAAGACGAGGGCTGTGCGGCGCTGAAGCTGATCCTGATAAATCAGATGACCAAACTGAGAGGGGAGGGCTGCACGCGCTTTGCCGTCAGCATGGACTGTGGCGTGGGGCTGTATGCGGCGGAGATCCTTCACGGGCTGAAAGGATCAGAGGAGGAACTCGAAACGATCTGCTATGTCCCCTATGAGGAGCAGGCGACCAAGTGGACGCCGGAGCTGAGGGATCGGTATTTCAATGCTCTGGCTACCTGTACGGAAGTCGTAAACGTAGTCTATGAAAAAACCGTGGGCTGCGACTTCAAAGCGTACCTGAAAACCATAAACGAAGCCAATACGGTGATTGCGGTCTACGATCCCGATGATCCACGCTGCGAGCGGGAGGCTGCAGCGGTAGCCGTCGCGGAAATGTTGAACACGCAAGTCGTCACAGTTGATCCCAAGGCTATCCACTTTTTTTAAATCGAAGTTATACCCTATTATACCCTATTGTGTTTAGAGTATAATAGGGTATAATCATTTCAGAACAGCTAGGGAGTGACATATGGACGCCAATGAATATGAAAAGCTCTCGAAAAAGAAAAAGCGGGATCTGTACCCAGGCAAGCGGACAGTCTGGGCCATCAGATCGGTGATTCATAGACCTGAAAACCCGAAAGCCTATAACAGAAGGAAAGCACAGAAACGGATGGATGATGCCGGTTCTGTGCTTTCGCTTTTGTTTGGCCGTTTTTTGAGAGAGGACACACCCAATCGCTCGACCTTGTAAGAGAGCAGGGCATTTCTTTCCGGCTCGATAATGTTCGTTATTCTTGACAAAACAAGAAATATGTTTATAATAACAAACATTAAGAGGTGATGACATTGAACAAACGCAGTGTTGTTGTTATGCCTGCGACTCTCAATATTTTGCAGCAAATGGGAGAGCAGATCAAATTGGCTCGCCTTAGGAGACAATTGAGTGCAGAGCTGATTGCAGAGCGAGCGGGAATCAGCCGTGCCACATTGTGGAATATAGAAAAGGGATCGCCCTCAGTTTCAATGGGAGCTTATGCGGCGGCACTTCACGCACTGGGCGGGATGGATCGTGATTTGCTCATGGTAGCGAAGGACGATGAGCTTGGCCGCAAACTTCAGGATTTAGAGCTGCTGCCGAAAAAGCGAGCACCAAAACAAGGTGGTGAGTCATAATGGCAAAGGAAGAAAAGAAGATCTTCGTCTATGAAAACTGGTCAGAGGAAACGCCGGTTTTTATGGGGACACTGTATGCAAACGCAGCACGCGGAGCGGAAGTCTTTTCGTTTGAATATGATGAAAGCTTTTTAAGAAAAGGCAAACGTTTCACTATAGACCCTGAGCTGGAGTTCTTTTCTGGGCGTCAATACACATACCAGAAACCGAACTTCGGCATTTTTGCAGATTCTTCACCGGATCGTTGGGGCCGAACTTTGATGGATCGGCGTGAGATGATCCGAGCCAAAGAAGAAGGCCGAAAGAAAAAATCTTTGCAGACAAGCGATTACCTTTTGGGCGTATATGATGAGGCGAGGATGGGCGCATTGCGCTTCGCTTTAGAGAAAAATGGCCCATTTCAATCCACGGACAGCTCAGAAATTGTGCCACCGTGGACAACACTTCGAACCTTGGAAGAGGCATCGCGAGAGTATGAGAAAGATGAGAACACGCTCAGTGATAAATGGATCAGCCAACTTCTGAAGCCAGGTTCTTCTCTGGGCGGAGCACGGCCGAAAGCGACGATTAAGGACGTTGATGGTGCGCTGTGGATCGCCAAGTTCCCATCGCGACATGATGATGTGAATGTCGGTGCATGGGAAAAGGTCGTTCATGATTTGGCACGCCTGTGTGATATCAATGTTCCGGAATCTCGCGTGGAAACCTTCTCCTCATTGGGAAGCACTTTCCTCGTCAAGAGATTCGATCGAAACGGCACCCGGCGAATTCACTTTTCCTCTGCGATGACAATGCTTAACAAAGTCGACGGAGCTTCTGCGTCTGACGGCAGCTCCTATTTGGAATTGGCAGACTTCATCATCCAAAATGGAGCAAAACCAAACGAAGACCTCAAGGAGCTTTGGAAAAGGATCGTCTTCAACATGGCGGTATCCAACACAGATGATCACCTTCGCAATCATGGATTTCTTCTTACAGAGAATGGGTGGCGCTTATCGCCTGCTTATGATGTTAATCCGCAGACCAATAAGGAAGAACTGTCGCTGAATGTGAATGACGAGGATAATTCTATTGATATAAACCTTGCAATCGAAACGAGCAGGTTTTTCCAGCTTGATAGAAACGAGGCCAAGAACCTAGCGGAAAAGATTTGTTTGATCGTCCGTGAAAGCTGGGAAGGGGCAGCCAGAAGATATGGCCTCAGCCGTGGACAAATTGAAATAATGAGACCAGCCTTTGAAGCAAGTAATTGGGGTAAGTAACCCAGCGGTCTTGAAATTAATGATAAATGAGAAACCGCTTTGAATAGTCAAAAGAAATAATCGGCGGAAGAGAACATGATCGCATCAGCTATGGGGGACGACAGTCCCCGAAAATACCTGTTTTGATTTCAAGCTTTTTGAGTAACGGAGAAAACATGAAGACAGTAAAAGTTGTTGCGGCCATCATCCGGGATGGTGACAAGGTATTTGCCACACAGCGTGGATATGGCGATTATAAGGACGGCTGGGAATTCCCCGGCGGAAAGATCGAACCGGGCGAAAGCCCGGAGCAGGCCCTGGCGCGGGAGATCAAAGAAGAATTGGATACAGATATTGCCGTTGGGGACTGCCTCACGACAATTGAGTACGATTACCCAGGCTTCCACCTGAGCATGCAATGCTATTGGTGCAGGATTGTGGATGGCAAACCGGTTCTAAAAGAGCATGAAGCAGCACGGTGGCTTGATGCGGATCACATCGACAGCGTTGATTGGCTCCCGGCAGACCTGACGGTGATTGACCTTATCAAGGATAAGCTGGCCGATCAGGCAGAGGCAGAGATTCTTCAGGAATAAAAGGCGACATTGAAGGAGCTGGCAAAGGAATGGCAATAACAAAAACTGATTTCATGCGCGGAATGCAGTGCCCGAAAATGCTATGGCTGGACAAACACAAACCCGGTCTGAAAGTTATTCCTCCGGAAATCCAGGAAAAACTTGACGCGGGCAACGACTTCGGGGATCAGGCGATGGGAATGTTTGGCCCCTACGAGGAGATGACAGTTTATCGGCCGGGAACCACGATTCCGGACAAGGCTGCCATGCTGAAGCGGACACAGGAGCACCTGGAGGCCGGCACCCCTGTAATATGTGAAGCGGCCTTTTCCAATTACAACAATTACTGTGCGGTAGATATTCTTCGCAAAACCGAAACGGGATACGACTACTACGAGGTTAAAAACGCGCCGGAAGTATATCCTCAGTTTGTCAAGGATGCCGGGTTCCAGTATTACATCATGGCCCGATGCAAAATGAAGATCGGCAGGGTGTATATCGTCATTCATGGTCCTGACGAGGAGAATCCCTTCGTCCCGGTTGATGTTACGGAAGAAGCGAAAGGCTATTACAAATGGATCAACGATCATATCTGGGACCTTAACCGGATGCAAAAGCAAGCAGAAGAAATAGAAACGGAACCCGGTGAACAGTGTACGAACCCCTATGAGTGCTGGTATTACGAATACTGCCACAGATAAAATACGTAATCGCCGATTTAGTCACGGCGGCCATACATCACGCGGGTGTAATCAACGATATACCCTGTTGAAGCCTTGAGGAATACAGCGCATAATACGACCAATGATGAGAGGTGCCCAATGATCAGACCCATTATGAAAGACCCGATTTTCCTGGCGCAGAAATCAGCTCCTGCCACGGTACAGGATCTTCCTGTTGCACAGGACTTGCGGGACACGCTCGACGCGCACCGGGAAGGCTGCGTGGGGATGGCGGCGAACATGATCGGCGTTGCCAAGCGGATCATTATCTTTGACGACAACGGCAGCGCGACCGTGATGTTCAATCCGGAAATCATCAAGTGCTCCGGGGCTTACGAGGCCGAAGAAGGATGCCTGTCCCTGACCGGCACGCGGAAGGCAAAGCGATTCCGCTCCATCAAGGTGCAGTACCAGAATGAACAGTTTCAAACGAGGCTCAAAACCTACACCGGCTGGACCGCGCAGATCATCCAGCACGAGATCGATCATTGCAGCGGCGTGCTGATCTAAACCGACGACACAAAGAGACAAGGAAAAAAGAAGGAGGCAGGAAAAAATGAGTATGCAGGAACTGATTCGCGGCCGGAGAAGCGTCAGATCTTTTGACAGGGAACCCCTGCGGCAAGAGGATGCGGCCCGTATTCTTGCGTTTGCAAACGAGCTGGAAAACCCGTATGAACTCCCGATCGAGTGGAAGCTGCTGGACAGGAAAAACGACAATCTGTCCGTTCCGGTCGTTACGGGAACGGACACATACATTGCCGGTAAAATGCAGCGCACGGCGCACGCCGAGGAAGCCTTCGGCTATACATTCGAGAAGGTGGTTCTCTTTGCCCAGTCGCTGGGTGTCGGGACGACCTGGATCGCGGGCACGATGGACCGAAAGGCCTTTGAACATGCGATGCACTTGACGGAAAACGAGGTCATGCCTTGTGTCAGTCCGCTTGGTTATCCGGCCGAAAAAATGTCCCTGCGCGAAACGATGATGCGCAAGGGCGTCAAGGCAGACAGCCGCCTTGATTTTGAAAAGCTGTTCTTTGACGGGACGTTTGAAAAACCGCTGTCCGCGGAAAACGCGGGTGAGCTGCGCCTCCCGCTTGAGATGGTGCGTCTTTCTCCATCGGCGGTGAACGGTCAGCCCTGGCGTGTGATCTGCTGCGGAGACTGCGTACATTTTTATGAGAAGCAAGGCAAGGGCATGGCGAGCGGCACCTGGGATATCCAGAAGATCGACATGGGGATCGCGTTGTGTCACTTTGAGCTTGGTGCGGTGGAAAGCGGCCTGCACCCGGTCCTGTATGTGGAGAATCCGGGGCTGTCCGGCCAGGACGGACTTATCTATATCGCATCATTTCGGATCGAATAAAGCATTTGTGACCGCCTGATACACAGCCGGTAAGCGGAGAACAGATACCCGGTCTCGCCTGAGCACAAGGAAGGGACTTGCGCCGGGACGCATCTCGTGTTATGCTTACAAACCGGACCGTACAGGTCTGAAATCTCCTGAAGCATAGGACAGAACAAACGGAGGACGACAGAATGAAAAAGATATTGGTCATGATACTTGCGGCACTGACGGTGCTGGCCCTGTGCGCTTGCGGAAGCAAGACGGCCGGCAGCAGCGAAGACACGCAGGCGAAAAGCGAGCCCGCAGCCCAGACAAGCGAAGAGGCAGCTCAGAAGGACGAAACGTTCCAGAAGGTGCGCCACGCGGAGATCACCGTGAAGGACTACGGCACAATCAAGCTGGAGCTGGACGAGGGAACCGCCCCCATCACGGTGGCGAATTTTATAAAGCTGGCCAAGGACGGCTTCTATGACGGTCTTACCTTCCACAGGATCATGGACGGGTTCATGATCCAGGGCGGAGATCCGCGGGGCAACGGCACCGGCGGATCGGATGAAAAGATCAAGGGCGAGTTTAAGCAGAACGGGGTGGATAATCCGATCAGCCATGTGAAGGGTGTGATTTCCATGGCACGTTCCAATCAGCCGGACAGCGCGAGCTCCCAGTTCTTCATCACGGTGGCGGATTCGACTTTCCTGGACGGCGCGTATGCGGCGTTCGGCCGCGTGACCGAAGGGATGGAAGTTGCCGAGAAAATCGCAAAGGATGTCAAACCCGTGGATAACAACGGTTCTGTGATGCCGGATGAACAGCCCGTGATCGAGAGCATCGTGATTACCGACTGACTCGGCTTCCGAGAACAAGACAGACAAAAAAACGTCTCCCTGCCGCCGCGGCGGCAGGGAGACTGACTATTTCGGGGTTATACTGCGGATAATCTCTTTTCCGGAATTACAGATTCTGAGCGGCGTGCTCACCGGCGATGAAGCCGAAGGTGACCGCATGGCCGAGGGACAGACCCGGATGGAAGAACGGATAGTCCGGAGCGCCGTAGAACTGGCCGCCCAGGTTGCCGACGGCATAGAGACCCGGAATCACGTCGCCGTTCTCTTTCACGACACGGCCATACTCATCGGAGAGCACACCGGCGGTGATGGAGGAGCAGCGGATGTGACGGCGGATGCCCCAGAAGGGCGCAGTCACGAACTTGTGCAGGAACTCGGGCTTCTTGCCGAAGTCGAGGTCTTCACCCTTCTCGCACATCTCGTTGTAGCGGTTGAAGGACGCGACCGTGGCTTCGACGGGCAGGCCCATCTTCTCGGCCAGCTCTTCGATGGTGTCGGCACGGAAGGTGTCGATCAGCTCGGGGAAGACACCGACGTGGAGAGAGGGATCCTCTTCCTTCAGGTAGCGCTGCATGACGACCTCGGGCACACCGGCGGTGGCATACTGCATATAGTCGTTGTCATAGATCTGGCAGTACCAGCCGAGAGAACCGGTCTCCTGATGCTCGTGATCCATGTTCTCGCCGACAAAGCCCGGCTGCCAACGAAGAACGTTGGAGATATAGGCCATATCGACTTCTTCGCTGACAAAGCGCTCGCCGTTCATGTTGAGGTCCAGGAAGGCGTGCTCATCCCACATGAGGCCGGCGTCAAAGTCGTGCATGACGCGGCTGTGGGCGACAGGCTCCATAGCGCCGCCGGCTTCGATGGCGAGGATGTTGCCGTCGCCGGTGCGGTGATAGACCTTCTTGTCAAAGTGCTCAATGTCGGGGCAGAAGCGGCGGACCATGGTGGCATTGTTCTCATAGGCACCGGTGGCGAGAATGACGGACTTGGCGTTGAACTTGATGAAGCCGTTCTCACCCTGACCGACGCAGCCGACGATGGCGCCGTCGGCGTCCTTGACGAGCTGGACAACCGGTGTGCTGAAGTAAACCTGGAGGTTGTCAAACTGCTCCTGGGCGTCGGCCAGAATGCCGGCCACGAGGGTGCCGTAGTTGTTGGGCTTGGGACCGAACCAGGGGGCAAAGACCTCAACCTTGTCCTCACCAAAGTCAAAGCTCTGGGTGCCGTCGTGCATGACGCCGGTCATGACGGTGGAGGTGTCCTGATACTTGGTAACGCCGGTCTTGTCGTTCTTCCACTCGGTCGCTTCGGTGATGCCGCCCTTTTCGCAGACAAACTTCAGGGCCTCTTCCGAACGCTCGATATAGGCCTCAAGGAGCTTGCGATTGGGACGCCAGCAGTTGACGGCGGTGGCAAACGTGAGCCATTTCTTCAGGCCGCCCTCCGTGGAGCCGCTCTTGATAATGGCGGAGGAGCAGTTGCCCTGGGAGACGGCGATGGGCTCCTTCTGCAGAAGGGCGACCTTTGCACCCATCTCGGCGGCCTTGACCGCGGCGATGACACCGGAGGCACCGGCGCCGCAGACGACTACGTCCACGTCGACCTCTTCGGCAAACTCGGTAATGGGCTCAAGGATGACCGCGGAGGCGTTGATGTCCTCGGCCGTAATATCCGTGAGAACATAAGCACCGTCGGACTCGACCATGGGCTTGACAGAGCCGGAGTCAACGGCATCGCCTCTGGCCTGAGCAAAGCAGTTGTTCAGAGCCTTGCGCACGGCCTCGCTGGTGAGGGATGCGCCGGATACGCCGTCAATATCGGCGCTCCCTGCGGCCATGACCTGGGCCTTGAGCTCTTCAGCGGCAACCTGACCGATGGCGGGGGTCTCCTCGGAGACATCCAGGACCACATCAATGAGGGAATTCTCATCGAAGGTGGCGGTGACGGTGACGGTGCCCATGCCGGTGGCGGTGGCGGAATAGGTGCCCGGGGTATAGAGGCCGTCAGCGGCGGCTTTGGCGTTCACTGCGCCGAGACCGACACCGGCCATGGCGAGAGAGGCAGCGCCAGCGAGGGAGCCTTTCAGGAAATCTCTTCTGCTGAGGTTGGACATAAGACATTCTTCCTTTCTTGTATTATGGTTTTAAATGAGCTATAATGTGGTGAAACCACGATCTGAACTCAGTATAAACCCTGTCCCGGGGACAGAGTCAATAAAAAAATAACAATCTTTTGCGATTTTGACAGGCGGGTGAAGCATGTGAAGATCAACGAACTGGCAAAGCTGTCGGGACTGAACGCGGAGACGATCCGGAAGTATCGGGAGCGAGGCCTTCTGAAACCGGCGCGTAATCCGGAAAACGGGTATTATGAATACAGCTGGCCGGACTTCCTGAATCTGCTGTACATCCGCAAACTGCGCGGGGCGCATCTCTCCCTGGACGCCATCGAGGCGACCTGCCGGAGCGGAGATGCCGAATCTCTGCTGCAGGGGTACCGGGAGACCATTGCCGACCTGGAAAAACAGATCCGAGACCTGAAACGGCGGGAGATGATGCTGAGCATCACAGCGCGGCATTATGAGCGGGATGCCCAGGCCACGGATCAGATCCGGATTATCGAGGCCTTCGACACCAAGTATGACAGCTATTTTGACCAGGAAAACCCGGATGAGATCCGCAGACGCTGGATCGAGAACGTTGACCTCTTCACGCTGGTGGTGTGTATCGAACAGAGATACTTCGAAGATGCCGTGCTTCCGGCGCGCATTCCCATTCGTATCGGGATCGGAACCTATGAAAGCGTGATCCGCGAAGAACACATCCGGATGCCGAAGCAGGTCATGGTATTCCCGAAAGCGAAGTATGCGTCGTTTTTCCTGGAAGTGGCGGATGATATGCGTTCTATACCGGCAGAGCGGCTGGCGGCGATCCGCCGGTTTCTGCGGGAGCAGGACCTTCATGCGCTGGGAAATTCCACGGCGTATCTGTACCGCGTGGATACCTCCGGAATACAGCCGCGGTTTATTTTTTGCGTCCGGGTGATGGTAGAACCATTGCCATGAGTGCCGAAACATGCTAGAATAACGGCAGACTGCAAAAACAGAAATTGTGATAGAGCAGAAAACAGAATATCATTCTTCCCGCCCGCGGAATGCGGAACATGGAATCGGGTGAAAGTCCCGGCGAGTCGGTCACTGTGAAGCCGTCGGAGAACTACGGGCTCTGAACGGATCAGTCAGATACATGGGGAAGAACGGTGCTTTTGCCGGAACCGAAAGCACGTTGAGACAGACGCGGAGGATGCGTCTGCCGTTGGCGTACTCGTGTTTCGGGTACGTCTTTTTTTATTGTCATCGGGAGGAATGAGATGGTTCACTTTGTCGGAGCGGGACCCGGAGCACCCGACCTGATTACCCTGCGCGGGGCTGCCCTGCTGGAGGCGGCGGATCAGGTGATCTATGCCGGAAGTCTGGTGAACCCCGCGCTGCTGGAGCGCTGCCGGGCGGACTGCCGGATCCTGAACAGCGCCGTGATGACCCTGGAAGAGGTCATCGACGCGATCCGAAGCGCGGAGGCGCAGGGACAGACGACCGTGCGCCTGCACACAGGTGACCCGAGCGTCTACGGAGCGATCCGGGAGCAGATGGACTGTCTGGACAGGCTTGAGATCCCATACGATGTGACCCCGGGCGTTTCAAGCTTCTGCGGGGCGGCGGCGACGCTCCGGGCGGAATACACCCTGCCGGGGATCAGCCAGACGCTGATCCTGACCCGGATGGAAGGGCGGACGCCGGTGCCGGAACGCGAGCAGATCCGCGGGCTTGCCCGGCACGGAAGCTCCATGGCGATCTTCCTCTCGGCGGGGATGCTGCAAGAGCTGCAGACGGAACTGATGAAGGGCGCCTATACGGCGGAGACTCCGGCGGCGCTGGTATATAAGGCGAGCTGGCCGGAAGAGAAGCTTATATCCTGTACGGTCGGGACGCTTGCGGAAAGTGCCCGGAAGCATGGGATACACCGGACGGCGCTGGTGCTGGTGGGGGAGTTCCTGTCCGGGAGCCGGGAGAGGAGCCGCCTCTATGATCCCGCGTTTACCACGGGATATCGGAAAGGAACGGACGAGACGTGAAGATCAGCTTGGTTGGCTGCGGCTGCGGCCGCGAAACCCTGTGCGCAGACGCGGCGGAAGCAATCAGGTCTGCCGACGCGCTCATCGGGGCGCCGCGCCTGCTGGACCTGTTCCCGGAGAAGGAGACGAAGATCCCGGCCCTGACTGCGAAGGAAATCGCCGCAATGCTTTCGTCGCTTAGCTGCAGTGAGGTCTGCGTCCTCTTCAGCGGGGACAGCGGTTTCTACTCCGGGGCACGGCTACTGGTTCCGCTGCTGCCGGAGAACAGCGAATGGCGGATTCTCCCCGGCATTTCAAGTCTGCAGCTTCTGGCGGCGCGGCTCGGAGAACCCTGGCAGAACTGGCGGCTTTGCTCTGCCCACGGAGTGGACTGTGACCCGGCGTGGGAGGTCTGCCACGGTCAGAAGGTATTTTTCCTTACCGGAGGGAAGCTGGGACCGGCGGAGCTCTGCGGCATGCTCACGGAAGCCGGGCTCGGCAAGCTCTCCGTTATTGTGGGGGAACAGCTCGGCAGCCCGGAGGAGCGAATCACCCGGGGAAGTGCCGGGGAGCTTTCCAAAACCGCGTTTTCTCCGCTCAGCTGCATGCTGGCGGAAGCGGCGCCCCGGAGACAGCCTCGCACACCCGGCCTTCCGGATTCGGAATTTGAGCGCACAGAGAAAGTCCCCATGACAAAGCAGGAGGTCCGTGCCGCCGCCTTGGCCAAACTCGGCGTGGGAGCGCAGGAGATCTGCTGGGACATTGGGTCCGGGACCGGAAGCGTCGCGGTGGAACTGGCCATGCAGGCGAGAGCGGTCTGGGCTGTGGAGCAAAACAGAGAAGCACTGCGGATCGCAGAGCGCAATCGCGAAAGGCACGGCGCCTGGAACCTGCGCCTGAAAGAGGGAAGAGCCCCGGAGGCGCTGGAAGGCCTGCCGAAACCCGACGCGGTCTTTGTCGGCGGCAGCGGGGGCCAGCTGGAAGAAATCCTGAAAACTATTTATTATGTAAACCAAAAGGCGCGGATCTGTGTCTCGGCGATCGCACTGGAGACCCTGCAGGGTGCAATCGAGTGCCTGCGGAAACTAGGGTATGAGACGGAAATCTGCCAGATTGCGGTGTCCCGAAGCAAACCGGCAGGGGATCTGACACTGATGCTTGCCCAGAACCCGGTGTATCTGATTACGGGGAGACGGGCATGAGGGCGCTTATGATCAGCGCCATGCAGAGCGGCGCGGGGAAAACGGTGATGAGCTGTGCCCTGATGGCGGCGCTCAAACGGCGCGGTCTGCAGGTACAGGCTTTCAAGAGCGGTCCGGACTACATCGACCCGATGTTCCACAGCCGGGTCCTGGGCGTGGAGAGCCGAAACCTCGACCTCTTCCTGCAGGGGGAGGCGGGCGTTCGGAGAAGCTTTGCCTCACGGCAGGGCGATGTGGCCCTGGTGGAAGGGGCCATGGGCTACTATGACGGGCTGAACGGCACTACAGAGGCCAGCGCCTGGGAGCTCGCCGGAACGCTTGATTTGCCGGTCGTTCTGGTGCTGCGGCCGAAGGGGAGCGGGGTCACCCTGGCGGCGCAGGTCTGCGGGATGCGAAGCTTTCGCCCGGAGAGCAGGATTGCCGGCCTGCTGCTTTGTGATTGTTCCGAACGGCAGGCGGAGTACTTCCGTGGAATTCTGGAGCGGGAGTGCGGACTTCCGGTGCTGGGCTGTCTTCCGCCGATGGAAGAGGCGCGCCTGGAGAGCCGTCATCTCGGCCTGCTGACCGCGGCGGAAATCGAAGATTTTCA
>CAMKEK010000024.1:0-13005 GCA_946411545.1 uncultured Clostridia bacterium | reverse complement strand
TTATTGTTTGTTGCACGGCGTTGTTGTCCCTTATAGCTGTATCCGGTGTTCAATGGATCTGTATCAGGGCTCCGGGTTTTCTTTGCTGAATCATGCCGCTGCACAGGTTATTTCAGGAACTTCTTCAGCTGTTTTTCCGTCGCGCGGGGGAAGAGCGCGGCCAGGCGATCCAGCAGGCGGTTGTAGGATTCCTCTGGGCTGCGCCGATAGACCGCATCCGTGAACGCGCTTCCCATGAACTTCTCCGGCGTGCTGTACTGGGCAACACCCCAGCCGCGGCGGTTGCCGTGCTTGTCGAGGGTATAGACAAAGTCGCTGATGATCACGTAGCACTGCTCCTGCAGCCGGGTAATGGTGGTGTCGAAGCCTTTTTTGCCCTCGGTTTTCTGCCATCGGCCGCTGTAGGCGTAGCCGCCGGTGACGCGCAGCTCTTTGGAAAGCACCGGCGCATGGGCGTCAATCAGATCATAGAGCTGCTTATCCTGAAACTTTGCAAGACCGTCATCATACCGGGCGTCGAAGTCATAGCCGTCCCGGCGGTAGTTGGCCAGATCGAGGAACACCTCCCGGCTGACATAGGTGGACTTCTTCTCAAAGAACTTTCCGTAGGCACAGCCGGTGGCCCGGATTACGGGACCCTTCCAGGCCCAGGTGTCGTCTTCAAAATCGGAGAAGAGCACGGAAGGAGAGCAGTGCTCCTCCAGAGAAAAGCCGGGGATGGACGTGGCGAAATACGGAACGATGCCGTACTCTTCCACGGCGTCGATCAGATCCTGTTTACTGCGGACATAAAAATCGTATGCCATTTCTTACCTCACAGACGGATATGCGGAGTATAGATGCAAAATAAAAATCGGAAATCGGGACAGAAGGCCTGGTTTGCCGCGGAGATTATAGTACACATCCCGGCACACCGTCAAGCGGAAACGACACACGAAAGCGGCGGAGAAGGGGAGCGGGCGGGGGAGCGCATGAGAGAGGGCGAGCGGAAAAAACAGGCCGAAAAAGCACTTCTCTTCCCGGCCAAATTGTGCTATACTGCCATGAAAGAAAAACAAAACCGCAAGAGGATTTATGAGCAGAAAAAGATACTTGTTTTTTGATATCGACGGAACACTGCTGGCCGACGGGCCGCTGGGCTATGTACCCGAGTCCACCAGACGCGCCATCAAGAAACTGGAAGAGGCGGGACACTTCGTCTCCATTGCAACGGGCAGGGCACAGTTTATGGCCGAACCCTACATGCGCATGCTGGAGATGGAGAACATGGTCAGCGACGGCGGCAACGGCATCACCATCGGCGGAAAGCTGATCGGGATCGAGCCGCTGAACAAGGCGGATGTGGTCGCGCTGGTGCGGGAATGCGAGGAGCGGGGATTCACCTGGGGCCTTGCCGTCGACAACAGCGACGTCCGCCTGGTGCCGGACGAGCGCTTCTATGCGCTGACACACGACAACTACATCAAGTGCCAGGTGGTTCCCGGACTGGATCCGGAAGACCAGGAGATCATCTATAAAGCATATGTGGTCTGTGAAGAGCCGGAGGAGTTTACGCTGGAGTCGCTGAAAAAGCTTCCCTGGTGCAGATACATGCCGGAATACTTCTTTGTGGAGCCCACGGACAAGGCGGCGGGGATCCGGCGCATGATGGACTATTACCACGCGGATTACCGGGATGCCATCGTCTTCGGTGACGGGCTGAACGACATGTCCATGTTTATCGACGAGTGGACAACGGTGGCCATGGGAAACGCCGTCCCCGAGCTGAAGGCCAAAGCCGACCTCGTCACGACGGATGTGGACAAAGACGGCATCTGGAACGCCTGTGTGAAGCTGGGGCTCTTTGACGCATAAAGCCGATGCGAGCCGGAGGCAAGACGGCAGAACAGCGCCGCATGACCGCCCGGCAGGGTGCAGAACAGAGGATCCGAGCAGACAAGAGAAAACCACCGCTTCGAGCTGAAGGCTTCAGCTTGGAGCGGTGGTTTTTCGGGATCAGAAGATTTCTCAGGAGAGCAGAACCGAATCGGTCTCCATCGGCGTGCCGGCGAGTGCGGCAAACTTGTCAAGCAGTTCCTGGCGGGTGAGGTGCTTCTTTTCCTCGCCGCGGATGTCCAGGATGATCTGGCCCTCGTTCATCATGATCAGGCGGTTGCCGTGCTGGATGGCATCGGTCATGTTATGGGTGATCATGAGGGTGGTCAGATTATGCTCGGAGACGATCTGATCCGAGAGATCGAGAACCTTGGCGGCAGTGGCCGGATCGAGAGCGGCGGTGTGCTCGTCAAGCAGCAGCAGCTTCGGCTCCTGAAGGGAGGCCATCAGCAGCGTGACGGCCTGGCGCTGACCGCCGGAGAGCAGACCGACTCTTGCGGTCATCCGGTCTTCCAGACCGAGGCCGAGGGTCTTGAGGCGTTCGCGGTATTCCGCGCGCTCTTCTTTGGTCACGCCCCAGCCGAGACCGCGCTTCTGTCCGCGGCGCTTTGCGAGGGCAAGATTTTCCTCCAGCTGCATATTGGGGGCGGTGCCCATCATCGGGTCCTGAAACACACGGCCGATCAGGAAGGCTCTCTTATGCTCGGGCAGGGCGGTAACGTCGTTCCCGTCGAGGACGATCCGCCCGTCATCGATGGGCCAGACGCCGGCGATGGCGTTGAGCATGGTGGATTTGCCTGCACCGTTTCCGCCGATGACGGTGACAAAATCACCGGGATCCAGATGGAGGGAGAGCTTGTGGAGGGCGCGCTTTTCGTTGATGGTGCCGGGGTTGAAGGTCTTGCTGATCTCAAACAGGTCAAGCATGGTTCTTCGCCCCCTTCTGTTTGAATTTGGCAAAGGAGCTGATCCGCTGGCCGCGGAGATAGGGGACCGCGAGGAACAGCGCAACCACGATCGCAGTGAAGAGCTTGAGGTCGTTGGAGTTCAGGCGCAGCCAGAGCACGATGACGACGACCAGATAGTAGATGATGCCGCCGATGACGGTGAACGTCAGCGTGAAGTAGAAGTTGATATACTTCTTCAGCAGCGCGTTGCCGAGCACTTCACCGATGATGACCGCGGCCAGGCCGATGACGATGGCGCCGCGGCCCATGTTGATATCTGCAAAGCCCTGATACTGGCTCATGAGACCGCCGGCGAGCGCGACGATGCCGTTGGAGATGGAGAGGCCCAGGACCTTCATGTTGTCGATGTTAATACCGAGCGCACGGCTCATGGCGGGGTTGCTGCCTGTGGCGCGGAGAGCGGAGCCCTGCTCAGTCCCAAAGTACCAGTAGAACACCGAGACCAGCGCGATGGCGATGATCGCCGAGGTCAGAATGGCAAGGGGGATGTTGCGCGACGAGATCAGAAGATGATACTTGTCGACGCTGACGGCCTTGTTCGCGGCCATCCCCATGATGTGCAGGTTGATGGAATAGAGCGCAAACTGAGTCAGAATACCGGAAAGAATCGCCGGGATTCCAAACTTGGTGTGCAGCATGCCGGTGCAGAAGCCCGCCAGCATCCCGACGAGAATTGCAACCAGCAGCGCCGCCCAGGCGGGCCAGCCGGCCAGAATCAGCATGACCGTGACCGCGCCGCCTGTCGTGAACGAACCGTCGACCGTCAGGTCGGCCACGTCCAGCAGACGGAAGGTGACATAGATGCCAAGCGCCATAATCCCCCAGATCAGCCCCTGAGAGATGCCGCCCGGCATGTTCCGAAACAGTTTGAGGATATTTAGAGAAGCGAAATATTCACTCACCGAAAAAGCTCCTTCTTATCAGAAATGCCCGCTCCCCGCAGGGAGCGGGCGAAAGATGCGTAGATTACTCTTCAGTCTCGATGGCTTCGAAGCCTTCGGGAATCTCAACGCCGAGCAGCTCGCAGTTGACAGCATTGTACTTGCCGGTGAAGGGGGCGTACTCGATCTCCATGGTGGAGATGTCGGCGCCGTTGGCCAGAATCTCAGCGGCCATCTCGCCGGTGACAACGCCGAGGTCATAGTAGGAGATGGAGAGGGTGACGCAGCCGCAGCCGGCGCACAGGCCTTCTTCGCCCGCGACAACGGGAACCTTCTTCTCGAGGCAGACGTTGTTGATGAGCTCTGCATTGGAGGCGGCGGTGTTGTCGGTCGGGATATAGAGCACGTCGCAGTCGTCGCAGGCATTGGCAGCGACCTGGGCAACGTCATTGGAATCGGCAAAGGTGTAATCCTTGACCTTGTAGCCCATCTCTTCGAGGATCGGGCGAATCTCATCGGCCTGGAACTTGGAGTTGGGCTCGCCGGAGCAGTAGAGAAGGCCGACGTTCTTGGCATCGGCAAAGACCTGCTGCAGCAGCTCGGCCTGGGCCTGGGCGGGGACACCGTCGGAGGTGCCGGAGATGTTGGTGCCGGTGGCGCCGTTCCAGTCGTCAATGTCAAGGGCGCTGGCATAGTCGGTCACAGAGGTGCCGAGAATGGGGATCTGGTTGGTGGAGGACTGAGCCGCCAGCAGAGCCGGGGTGGCGTTGGCGAGGATCAGGTCGACCTCGTCGCTGACAAACTGATTGCAGATGACCGCACAGGTGGCGGAGTCGCCGGAAGCGTTCTGAACGGAGAACTTAACGGCATCTTCGCCGAGCTTCTCTTTCAGGGCATCCTGGAAACCCTGGGTTGCGGCGTCAAGCGCGGGGTGCTGAACCAGCTGGCAGATACCCACATTGTAGGCCGGCGCAGCGAAAGCGGCGGCGCTCAGGCTGAGAACCAGAACAGCCATCAGAACAAATGCAAAGATCTTTTTCATTTGGGGTTCCTCCTGTTTATAGGTTTTTGAATCAGCGCGAGGGATGAAAAAAACCGCCCGGTGAAGTCCGTGCGGCTTAAATCATTCGGTTTATAAAAATGATAATCTTTGCAGCACAAACTTCTATTACCTTTTCGTAAAGTAATAGCGGTAGTAGTATGCAGCAAAGAAATCGGCTTTCATAAAGCGCCTCCCGTTGAAACTGTGGCTCACTTTAGCACTTTTTGGTGCTAAAGTCAAGAGCGCTCTTGTATTTCCGGGGAAAGAATGTTATCATGTACAAAAATTTGAAGGAAAAGAGAAAAAGATTATGAAATATGTCATCGGCGCAGTCATCGGCCTGCTCTGGGGTACCCTGGTCGCGTGGCTGAACTCCCGGATCAACAAGGCTGCCATCGAGAAGAACAGCACCAAAGCCATGATGGGGGCAAGCATAGGCCGGACCGCCATCGACATTGCGGCGCTGGGGCTGGTTTTCCTGCTGCGCAACGTCCTGCCGGGTAATTTTGAAGCCACGATTGTCGGGACAGCGGCATCCCTGGGGCTGCTGACGGTGTTCTTTGCGTTTCAGCTCTCCAGACCCGAGCCGAAAGAGAAAACCGGGGCGGGCGTACAGCCGGGGAAAACCGAAAACGGGGGAGAAGAGACGAAGTGATACACGAGATCCTCTTTCCGATGGATCTGACCTGGAAAATGGTCCTCCTCGTACCGATCGGCGTGTTTCTTGCATCGGTGGTGGACGGCATCGCGGGCGGAGGCGGGATGATCTCGCTTCCGACCTATTTTCTTGCCGGCCTTCCGGCGCATCTGGCGCTGGGGACAAATAAGCTCTCGTCCTGTATCGGAACCTCCGTTTCCGCGGCCCGCTTCATCCGCGGCGGTTTTGTGGACTGGAAGCTGGCCGCGCCGTCGGCGGTGCTGGCGATTATCGGATCTTATTTCGGCACCAAGCTGCAGCTGGCGGTGGATGAGCACTACCTCAAGTGGCTGCTTCTTCTCGTGCTGCCGCTGGTGGCGCTGGTTGTCCTGCGACAGCACAGCTTCCCCGAGGAGCGGGGGGACATCGCACCGGGAAAGCAGATGGCAATCGTACTGCTTGCATCCCTGATCATCGGAACCTATGACGGATTCTACGGTCCGGGGACGGGGACGTTCCTGATTCTGATCTTCTGCAATCTCGCGAAGCTGGACCTGCGCACCGCCTCCGGAAACGTCAAGGTCGTGAATCTCTCCAGCAACATCGGCGGCGTTACGACGGCCTTGCTGAACGGGAAGGTCTTTGTGGCGCTTGGGCTGATCGGGGCGGTGGCGTCCATCGCGGGACACTACATCGGCTCAGGCCTTGCCATCAAGGACGGCTCCAAAATTGTCAGACCGGTGATTGTCGCGGTGCTGAGCATGCTGCTCATCAAAGTGGTCACGGAACTGATCTGAAGAAAAAGAGCGTCAGACAAATCCAACGGAATAGGAAAAACGCCGTATGCCCGAAAGGGGGCAGTACGGCGCTTTTAGATTGCAGCCTGCCGGACAGTTTTCCTGGCAGTAACGGTTACAGAAGGGGCGTTCCTTCGGGCGGAGAATACTCTTTCTCCGGGATGATATAGGAGACGGTGCCCTTCTGCTCCTCCTCGAGACAGTCCTGTACGAAGTTGACAAATTCCTGTGCCAGCTCCTTCTGCTGCTGATTCCGATTCCAGACCAGGACATACTCGATCTGCCGCTCGCTGTCGACAATCACTTTCTTTACGACAAGATCACTGTCGTTATAGGTCGTCATGGGATAGATGCAGATGCCGACATTCTGCTCGGCCAGGGCGACGGCATCAATGTGACTGGAGAGTTCCCCGGCGATCACCGGCTCCACCCCGATCTCGCGGAACCAGGCCCGGACGCTCTCAATGCGGGAGCGGCGGCTCGGGATGAAGAGCGGCTGCCCGGCCAGTTCTTTCAGGGGAAGGAAATCTCCCTCCCTCTGTGCCAGCGGGTGACGGGTCGACATAAACGCGGTCCAAGGTTCTCGGGCAACGGGGATCCCGTCAAGCAGTTCCGTGTTATAGGGCGCGGCGATCAGGGCCAGGTCCGCCAGACCGTGATAGAGGCGGTCCAGTACATCGTCTCCGCTGCCGTTCCAGAGACTGAAGGAGACCTGGGGAAACTCGAGACGGAAGCCGGAGATCCAGCGGGACAGGAGATAGGGAGCACGGCCCTCGACCAGGCCGATGTTCAGTTTGCCGGCAAGCCCTTCGAGAGAACGGACCTCTTCCCGGGTCTGCTCAGAGAGCTCCAGGAGCTGCTGGGCCCGGCGGTAGAGTACGGCCCCGGCATCGGTCAGGGTCAGGTGCCGCTTGCCTCGAATAAAGAGGAGTGTGCCCAGCTCTTCTTCCAGCGCTTTCATCTGGTTGGAGAGGGGAGGCTGGCTCATGTTGAGCTTTTCCGCCGCACGGGTGATGTTCAGTTCTTCCGCCACCGTGACGAAGTATCTGAGAGCACGCAGATCCATCTGAAAAACCTCCTTGTCCGAGACAGTACACGGAAAGTATACTCGAAAAATGAATAAAAATCAAGAAATGGCGGAGAAAATTCTCTGCTTCCGATCACTTGCCGCTGGCGCCGTAGTTGGAAAGCACGCGGGCAGACGGGTCATCCACCCGGCAGCCTTCCCAGTCGGGGTTGGGCATCCAGAAATCCGCGATCATATCCGCCTGGCCGGGGTAGTATTTTTCAAAAATATCCCGGTAAAGCAGGCTTTCCTTGGTGAAGGGCCTCCGGTAAGCGTATTTTTCACAGCCGCGGTGAAAGGCTTCGTCGCTGTAGAGGCCTTCGGCGTATGCCTTGAGATCATCCACCATGGAATGGCCGACGGCGTCCGAGAAGGCTGCTTTCTGACGCCATAGGATCTCGGGAGGGAGAATGTCATCCTTTTCAAATGCATGACGGAGGAGATATTTTCCCATCCGGTAGCGGTTGAGCTTCAGCTCCGGATCAATCTGCATCACATAGCGGACAAAGTCGAGATCGCCGAAGGGAACGCGGGCCTCCAGGGAGTTTACGGAGATACAGCGGTCGGCGCGCAGCACGTCATACATGTGAAGCTCATCGATCCGCTTTTTGCTCTCCAGCTGGAAGGCTTCCGCCGACGGCGCAAAATCCGTATATTTGTAGCCGAAGAGTTCGTCGGAAATCTCGCCGGTCATCAGAACCCGGACGTCGGTGGTCTCGTGGATGGCCTTGCAGCAGAGGTACATGCCGAGGCTGGCGCGGACGGTGGTGATATCCCAGGTGCCCAGCAGACGGACGACCTCCTCCAGTGCGGAGAGAACCTCTTCTCTGGTCATGTGGAAGGCGGTATGTTCCGCCCCGATGTAGTCCGCGGCGATCCGGGCATACTTGAGGTCGATGGGGTCCAGATCCATCCCGATGGCGAAGGTGCGGATTTTCCGCCCCAGCAGTTTGACCGAGATGGCACAGACTAGGCTGGAATCCAGCCCGCCCGAGAGCAGAAAGCCCAGCGGCGCATCGGCATCCAGACGTTTTTCGACGCCCGCAATCAGCTTTTCCCGGATGTTTCGGCAGACCGTCTCAAGATCATCCGGAAGAGGATCTTTCACCGTCGTGAGATCTGCGTATCGGACGAATTTTCCGTCGGCATAATAATGGCCGGGAGGGAAGGGGAGAATCCGATCGCAGAGGCCGATAAGGTTCTGCGCCTCACTGGCGAAGGCAATGCTGCTGTCGGAGAAATAGCCGTAATAGAGCGGCCGGATGCCGATGGGATCCCTGGCCGCAATGAGACGGTCGGTCTCTCCGTCATAGAGAATCAGGGCGAACTCCGCATCCAGAAGGGAGAACATCTCCAGCCCGTATTCCCGGTAAAGAGGCAGGAGCAGCTCGCAGTCGGAGTGGCTCTGAAACACGTAGCCCTGCGCCTCCAGCTGAAGCTTCTGCTTCCGCCAGCCGTAGAGCTCACCGTTGCACACCACCTTGTTCTTCCCCAGAGAGAAGGGCTGCATCCCCTCGTCATGCAGACCCATAATCGCAAGACGGTGGAAACAAAGGAGACCTTTGCCGGCAGGCTCGATCCGCGTATCGTCAGGTCCGCGGCTCCTGGTGCGGTCGAAATACGGCCGGATCTGATCGGCGGAATAACGATCGGACAGAAAACCCATGACACAACACATAAAAAAGCACCTCCCGAAAAAATCGCAGCTTCCCGTCCCAATTCAAAAGGACGGACAGCTGCGCATCCGTGGTGCCACCTTTTTTGCCGCAGACGCGGCCGCTTTACGGGAGTCCAACAACCCCCTGCG
The DNA here is from genome assembly GCA_946411545.1 of uncultured Clostridia bacterium. Classification (GTDB taxonomy): domain Bacteria; phylum Bacillota; class Clostridia; order Oscillospirales; family Oscillospiraceae; genus Limivicinus. Next base: position 3,932 of record CAMKEK010000024.1, on the reverse strand, counting down.
CCTTAACGCAGCGCCTACGGCTCACCTACTTGCTTTCGCTTTGGGCTCGCGGCTCGGGAGGGTTACCTGCAGAGAGGCCTGTACCGGGCTCTCACCGGGCCCCGGCTCGCTGTGACCGTATCTCTCTGAGACATGTCTCCGTCTCAGCCATGTCCGGCGAAATCCGCATCCTCGCCTTGCGGACCTCAGCCGTTTGCTTATCTAAGGATGGATGAATCATAGCACAGACGGAAAAAAGAATAAAATACAAATCACGTTGGATTTATCATATGATAAAAATATGGTTCCTGGACTGTAACCGGGCGCAGGGAAGCCGGACGCTGATGCCTGCCCGGAGGCAGGGGCGTTCAGGAAACCGCGCTTCGGCCGATCATGATTGCCTGATCCATCCTTGGCAATGCCTGTCGCGGTAGTATTCCATCATTGGCCGCAGACTCTTTTCATCTTCCAGTCGACACATCGCGCCGATCTTGACCTTCGGGGCGTCCTCGATCCGGACCTTCTTCAGGCCTTTTCCCGGTTCCAGATGGCCGATTGTGGAGATCAGATAATGGTTCATCATACAAAGTGCATCAGCCTGTTCCGGATTCTGAAAATCAAGCAGCAGGCTCCGGGGGCACTTTTCTTCAAAAAGATGCCGCATGACGACGTGGTTTCTGTCGATGGGCCTCTTCAGAGAGAGCAGGATGGTCTCTCCGTTGATGTCCTGGAATCTGAGGCTTGCCGCCGCGGCCAGAGGGTGTTTTTCCGACATAATCACCGCGTTGTAGGTGTCGAAGAAAGGAACCGCAAGCAGCCTGTCCTCGGAGCCTTCAATATTCACAAGCAGCGCCAGATCAATCCCGTGATTCATGAGCAGGGACCTGGTATCTCTGAGACGACAGGAAACAAAGGAAAAATCCACTTGAGGAAACTGATTCTTGATGGCCTCGCACGCATTGGTAATCTGGTCGCGATTGTATCCGTAGATTCCCACACGTACCGGCTGGTGGCCGAAGGTTGTCATTCTTGCGTGGGTAACCGCGCTTTCAAAAATCGGAAGGATGCTCTTCGTCTCCTGATAGAATAACTCTCCCTGCGGTGTGAGGCAGATTCCGGAAGGTGTTCTCTCGAAGAGCATAAAGCCCAGTTCTTCTTCCATGGCGCTCATCTGGCGCGTCAGCGTCGAGGTTGAAACAAAGTTTTGGGCGGCGGCCTTCTTAAAGCTTCCGAGGTTCACCAGATGATCCAGGATCTGAAACATATTGATATCCATCTTTACCAGCTCCCGCAAATAGATTCGGTTCTGCGCTATTATAGCAATTTGCAAAACGTGTTGCAAGATGCGCAAAGCACTTCCCGGCAAATTATGTTATAATAATCATAGGATTCCCTACAAAAATCATCATTCAAGGAGGTAAAACATGGTAATTTCAAGACGTGATTTTCTGAAGGGTTCGGCAGCCGGCGCACTCGGGATCGCGGCGGCAGGCATTTTGAGCCCGGTCTCCTTTGCCGAGGGGGAGAAAACAGCGGAGGCCCCTGTAAACGTATATAAGGCCATGTCTGAGCTGAACCCGCAGGATTATGATTTCCGCGATGCGGACTCTGACCTTTCCGCGGTTTTCAGCCCGTGGAAATTCGGCGGGCTGACGCTGAATCACCGCATGGTGAAATCCGCGGCAGGCTCCGATACCCAGAAAGGCAGTGAAGAGGAAGCGGTTGAATACTATGCTGCTTTCGCAAAGGGCGGCGTGGAAATGGTCTGGGTGGAAGACTTCCTCGCGTTCGGAGATAATTTCCCGAGCGGCCGCGCCATGAAGATCGAGGACTCCCATGTCAAGGCTGTCGTTGACGGCGTTCACAAAGCGGGCGGGTATATCGGCTATCAGCTCAGCTGCATGGGCCGTTCCTTCAGCGGCTTTGACGCTGCCACCGCACCGCAGTATGCTTCGGCTTTTGCCGAGCATCTGACGAGGGAAGAAGTCAAGCTGGTCCAGGAAGACTTCATCAAGGGCGCAAAGAAAATGCAGGATCTGGGCTTCGATGCGGTCGAGATCAACGCTGCCGGCAACAACATCGGCCAGGCCTTTTTCTCCCGTCAGAGAAATCACCGCGACGACGAATACGGTCCGCAGAGTTTTGAAAACCGCGCAAGATTTGTCGGTGAGATCATCAGCGGCATCAAAGAGCTCTGCGGGAAGGACTTCCCCGTTCAGGTTCTGATCAACGGCATCGAAGAGAACGACATCGACATCGGTCAGGCGGATCTGTCGACCACCGTCGAGGAGAACTGCAAAATCTGCAAGGCACTTGAAGAGTTCGGGGCCGATGCGCTCCATGTCCGCCTCGGTGTCTTCAGAATGCACGTATGTCAGTTCGCATCTGACCTCTATTTCACCGGAAACGGCATTATCGGTACAGCCGCGAACGGAACCCGCTTTGATTTCTCCAGACACTTTGAAGGGAAACTTCTGGCAAACCATGATGCCTACGGTATGATGCTGAACGTCGCAAAAGAGATCAAGCAGGCGGTCTCCATTCCCGTCGGCACCGTCACCTGCATGAACCCGGCCTATGCGCCGAAGTTCTTCAACGACGCCATCAAAGACGGCATGTGCGATTACTTTATCATGAACCGGCCGCTGACGGTCGATCCGGAATATGTCAACAAACTGCGCGAAGGCAGACTGGACGAGATCGCCCCCTGCACCCGCTGCCTGCATTGCCACTTTGACTATACGGAAGACGGCGTCTATTATGAGCACTGCCGTGTCAACGCCACAACCCAGAGAGCCTGGCACGATGAGATGCCCGAGGGCGCGACCCCGCTGCCGGCGGATGGCGAGAAGAAAGTCATGGTCATCGGCGGCGGCCCCGGCGGTATGGAAGCTGCGAGAATCGCGGCCCAGCGCGGCTATGACGTGACCCTGTATGAGAAGAACGGCTATCTCGGCGGTCTGCTGATCTTTGCAGAAGCCATCAAGGGTCCCCATGAAAACCTCGGCGATCTGAGAAAGTATCTCATCCGTCAACTGGAGCTTAAGGGTGTCAAGGTTGTTACCGGCACGGAAGTTACCCGAGAGCTGATCGAACAGGAAGCGCCGGATTATGTTGTTCTGGCTGTGGGCGGAAAGCGTCCTGAGCTAGAGTTTGCTTCCAAGGGTGCGACCGAGGTCATTTCCCTTGCGGACATCGCCACAACGAAGATCGGTGACAAGGTGACCATCATCGGCGGCAACGCTCAGGCCGTGGACGCCGCCCAGTATCTGATCGCCCAGGGAAAGCACGTCACCATGGTCTCGCCCGAAGGAAAAGAACATCTTGACAAAGGCCAGTCCTCCTGGGTCAAGCAGTTCACCATTCCGATGCTGTACGCCAACGGCACCCGCCTCTGGCCCAATGCCTCGGTCAAAGAGGTGCAGGACGGCGCGGTCATCATCGACGGTGAAACCGGCTGCGACATCGTTGTCGCCTGCGACACCCTGATCGACGCCCGTGATATGCTTCCCAATACCGAGCTGATCGACGGTCTGGAGATCCCCTGCGTTGCCGTCGGCGACTGCAATGCGCCGTTCAACATTGCCGAAGCAATTGCAGCCGGCAATATCGCGGCCAGAAGGATCTGAGTCAGATTGCCGGAGTTTGTGAATAGAGCTTTGCCGATCCGATCGGCGGCAATGTGATTCCCGGACTCTATGCCTGCGGCACCGGCAGCATGGGTGTCCTGTTCAATGAGGCAAAGGCCTATACAAACTACGGAGGCTGCGCACAGCGCTGCAGCTTTGTTTCCGGCAGAGACGCCGGCACCTTCGCACCGGAACAGATCAAGGCAGAATAATCGATACGACTCTGTCATTATAATCCAAAAACTTTATGAAGCCCAAGGCGCTGCGAAATCTGCGCCTTGGGCTTCATATCCGGCAGGGCTGATGGCAGTTACGGCAAGTCAT
>CAMKEK010000023.1:0-13798 GCA_946411545.1 uncultured Clostridia bacterium | reverse complement strand
GGTCTTCGCTCTCCTCTTCCTTCTCATCCACGGAGGCATAGACGACCTTTTTCAGCCGGCTGACAAAATCGTCCGCCTGGCGGTAGAGGTCCGTGCTTTCGTCCCCCTGGCCGGAGATAATCAGCGGGGTACGCGCTTCATCGATGAGGATGGAGTCGACCTCGTCGACGATGGCGAAGGAGTGACCGCGCTGGACCATGTCTTCCTTGTACAGGGCCATGTTGTCACGCAGATAGTCAAAGCCCATCTCGTTGTTGGTGCCGTAGGTGATGTCGCAGGCATAGGCCTTGCGCCGCTCCTCATTGGTCAGGCCGTGGACGATCAGGCCCACGTCCAGGCCGAGGAAACGGTGTACCTTTCCCATCCACTCGCTGTCACGGCGGGCCAGATAGTCGTTCACCGTGACGATGTGGACGCCCTCGCCCGCCAGCGCGTTCAGATAAGCCGGGAGAACCGCCACAAGGGTCTTGCCTTCACCGGTCTTCATCTCGGCGATGCGCCCCTGGTGGAGCACAATGCCGCCGATGATCTGGACCGGGAAGGGCTTCATTCCCAGCACGCGCCAGGCCGCTTCCCGCGCCGTGGCGAAGGCATCCGGAAGGATGTCGTCCAGGGTCTCGCCCTCCGCGAGTCTGGCCTTGAGTTCTTCGGTTTTATGACGCAGCTGCTCATCCGAGAGCCTGCCGTATTCCTCTTCCTTTGCCTCAACCGCTTTCGCGATGGGCATGATCCGTTTCAGTTCTCTGTCGGAATAGCTTCCGAACAGCTTTGAAAAAAGTCCCATAGGTTCCTCCGGAACAATGATAAATTGGAAATGGTAAATGATAAATGAATAAATACAATTACATGATACAGGTCTGACTCACGCGGAAGGTCGCATACCCATACGAATATACAGTATATCATAAACTTATGAAGAAAAAAAGCACGAATTTGTATCTTGTCCCTTTTCCGCTCTTGTGGTAAAATAGTATGCTGATTATGCTGCAATCGAGAAGCCTGCAGAACCGGGAACCCGGCTTCTGTCAGAAAGGCGGCAGGATGGAGGACGCTCATGACCAGAATCGGTTTCGACAACGAAAAGTACGTGAAGCTTCAGTCCCAGAACATCCGGGACCGGATTTCCCAGTTCGGTGGAAAACTGTATCTTGAGTTCGGCGGAAAGCTCTTTGACGACTATCACGCCGCCAGGGTTCTGCCGGGCTTTGAGCCGGACAGCAAGGTGAAAATGCTGCTGGAGATGAAGGATGACGCGGAGATCGTGATTGTGCTCTCGGCGGACGACATCGAACGCGCCAAGCGCCGCGGAGATCTCGGAATCACCTATGACGAGGATACGCTCCGCCTGATCGACGCTTTCCGGGGCATCGGCCTCTATATCGGCAGTGTCGTCATCACGCATTATCGCGAGCAGAGCGCCGCCGAAAAGTTCATCAAGCGGCTGGAAATGCTGGGCATCCGGGTGTTCCGGCATTTCATCATTCCGGACTATCCGTCCAACGTCCCCCTGATTGTTTCGGAAGAAGGCTTCGGCAGGAACGAGTACATCGAAACCACACGCGGCCTTGTGGTCGTCACGGCTCCCGGCCCCGGCAGCGGGAAAATGGCCACCTGCCTCAGCCAGCTCTATCACGAGCACAAGCGCGGGATCACGGCGGGCTATGCGAAGTTCGAGACCTTCCCGATCTGGAACCTGCCCCTCAAGCACCCGGTGAACCTGGCCTATGAGGCGGCCACCGCCGACCTTGACGACGTGAACATGATTGACCCCTTCCACCTGGATGCCTACGGAAAGACGACGGTAAACTACAACCGCGACGTGGAGATCTTTCCGGTGCTGGAGGCCATGTTCAAGCAGATTTACGGCGAGAGTCCGTACAAGAGCCCCACGGACATGGGCGTCAACATGGCCGGCTTCTGCATTTTCGACGACGAGGCCTGCTGCGAGGCCTCCAAGCAGGAGATCATCCGCCGCTGGTACGCGGCCGCCTGCGCGGTGCGCGAGGGTCTTTCCGACGGGGCCGAACAGCGGAAGATTGAGCTGATTCTGAACTCCATGGGCGCCGGTCCCAACGACCGTCCGGTGGTAGCGGCAGCCCTGCAGCGTGCCGAGGAGACCGAAGGCCCCGCCGTGGCCATTGAGCTTCCGGACGGGCGCATCATCACAGGCAAGACCACCGCGCTGCTCGGCGCCGCGTCCGCCTGCCTGATGAACGCGCTGAAGGCCCTGGCCGGAATCGACAAGAAGCTTCAGATTATCACGCCAAGCATCATCGAGCAGATCCAGCACCTGAAGGTGGAACATCTCGGAAACCGCAACCCCAGGATGCACACGGACGAGCTTCTGATCACGCTTGCCATCTGTGCCGTCACCAATCCCATTGCGGGGCGGGCCATTGAAGAGCTCAGCTCTCTTCGCGGCTGTGAGGCGCATTCAAGCGTCATTCTCTCCCATGTTGACATCGAGCTGTTCAAAAAAATCGGAGTCAACATGACCTTTGAGCCCCGCTATCAGGTAAAAAAACTCTTTCACAAGTGAGAAACAACATGCAAAACGACAACAAATCAGGTCACATCAAGCACGAAGACATCGACATGGATACGCACGATCGGGCTGTACGCCGCAATGCCGGCAGCCACAGCGCCGGTCAGGCCAAGTCCTCCAACGCGCCGCTCTGGCTCATCTGCATCCTTATCTTTATCGGGATCGTGGGCTTCTTTCTCATCCGTCTCCCCGCAAAGCTGAAGCCCGCCGAAAATGCCCAGGTGGAGCTTAGTTCCCCCGAGCCTCAGGCGACGGCGGAAGCGCTTCCCTCCGCGGCCCCGGAATCTGAGCCTGCCGATGAGGGCAGTCTTCTGATCGTGGAGGGTGCCGAGCCCAGCGCGGAACCGGAGACCGCACCGGACAGCGCGGAAGTTCTTTCGGCCCCGGAAACCCCTGCAACGACCCCGGCGCCGGGCGTCCATATCCACAGCTTTGTCAAGGGGGTCTGCTCCGTCTGCGGTGCGAAGCCGGAGTTTCTGACGGACTGGCTGCCGGATGAGTTCTATCAGGAAGCGGAACACGGCGGTACCGTCACCGCGGTGGAATATGACACCGAGGCCTTTGCCGCCTATGAACAGATCTCCTATCACAAGCGGATGAACGTCTATCTCCCCTACGGCTATGACGAGAGCAAACCGTACAACGTTCTGGTTCTGATCCACGGTCAGGGCGACAATGAGGACGACTGGCTGGTGGAAACCCACGAAAGCGACGGGCACGCCATGTGCGGCAGGGTGATTCTGGACAACATCTTTGAAAAGGGCCTCGCCGAGCCCTGCATCGTCGTGACCCCCGTCACCGAGACCAAGTTCGTTCAGGGTCTGACGGCCGGGATCGTTCAGATGCAGGATGAACTTCGCAAAACCATCCTCCCCTATATTGTCGAGCACTACAGCACCTATGCCAAAGACGGAAGCGAAGCCAGCCTTCAGGCGGCCAGAAGCCACTTCGGTCTTGGCGGGCTTTCAAACGGCGCCCTCTTTGTGTATGAAGGCGGCATGCGTCAGGATTTCGATCTCTTTGGAAGCTACTGTGCCTTCTCCGGCAACGGTGAGCCCTGGAAGACCGTCAGCGCGATTCAGTCTGATGAATTCGCCTCGCTTCCGGTGGACTGCCTGTTTACCGGCGCCGGTTCCCTGAACGACTGGCAGCAGAATTATACCAAGATCGGCTTTGAGCACTTCGTGGAAAAAGATCCCCGCTTTGTCGAGGGTGAGAACGCCTGGCGTGTGGACGTCGACGGCGGGCATGAGTGGAAGGTCTGGTATACCTGCCTCTACAATGCCATGCAGGTCATGTTTCAGTCAATGTGAAATGCGCAACGGTATTGCTTCAATGTATATCTCCCCGCCTCCGGCGGGGAGATATACGAGCAAGATGTTTCGGTAAAGAGTATATAGTTAAGAGGAGAGTTCGATGCTAAGCGTAAATGACCTCAGCATGCAGTTTGGCCCTTCGGTGCTGTTCAGCCGGGTGGATCTTCAGTTCACCGCCGGCAACTGCTACGGCATCATCGGTGCCAACGGCGCCGGGAAATCCACCTTTATCAAGATTCTCTCCGGCGAGCTGGAGCCGACAAGCGGTTCGGTGGTTCTTGCCCCCAAAAAGCGCATGTCCGTCCTGAAGCAGAACCAGAGCCTCTATGACAATTGCGTCGTGCTGGACACCGTCATCATGGGAAACCAGCGCCTTTATGACTGCGGCAAGGAAAAGGACGCCATCTATGAAAAAGAGGACTTCTCCGACGAGGACGGCATCCGCGCCGCCGAGCTGGAGGAGGAGTTTGCCGAGCTGGGTGGCTGGGAAGCCGAGAGCGATGCCGGCCGGATCCTGCAGGGTCTGGGTGTGCCGGTGGAACTGCACGGACAGCTGATGAGCGAAATTGATCCCCGACTGAAGGTCAAGGTTCTTCTGGCCCAGGCGCTTTTCGGTCATCCGGACGTCATTCTTCTGGACGAGCCGACCAACAACCTGGACCTGCAGAGCGTGGTCTGGCTGGAGGACTTCCTGATGGACTACGAGGGGACGGTGCTTGTGGTGAGCCACGACCGCTACTTCCTCAACAACGTCTGCACCCACATTGTCGATATCGACTACGGCAAGATCAAGATGTACGTCGGCAACTACGACTTCTGGTACGAGTCGAGCCAGCTGATTCAGAAGCTGATCCGGGACCAGAACAAGCGGGCCGAACAGAAGATTCAGGAGCTGCAGACCTTTATCGCCCGCTTCTCGGCCAACCGAAGCAAGTCGCGTCAGGCCACCAGCCGGCGAAAGCTTCTGGACAAGATTACCGTGGAAGAGCTCCCCGCCTCCGGGCGGCGCTACCCCTGGGTCGGGTTCAAGGCGGACCGCGAGCCCGGCAAGGACCGGCTGTTTGTGACGGAGCTTTCCAAGAGTGTCGACGGCGTAAAGCTTTTGGACAAGGTCAGCTTCATCGTCGGCAAGGAGGACAAGATCGCCGTCATCGGCCGGAACGAGCTTGCCGTGACGATGCTGTTTCAGATCCTGATGGGCCTGGAAGAGCCCGACAGCGGCACGGTCAAATGGGGCGCCAGCATCCAGCCGGCCTATTTTCCGAAGGATCACAACGCCTTCTTTGACAGCTTTAACGAGGATCTGATCGAATGGATGCGCCAGTTCTCCGAGGACAAGCGGGAGAGCTATCTCCGGACCTTCCTGGGCCGGATGCTTTTCTCGGGGGACGATGTGTACAAGCCGGCAAAGGTTCTCTCCGGCGGTGAGAAGGTCCGGTGCATGCTGAGCCGGATGATGCTTTCGGGGGCCAACTTCCTCGTACTGGATCAGCCGACCAATCATCTGGACCTGGAGAGCATCGCCGCGCTGAACAACGGCCTGGAGGCTTTCAAGTACAACGTGATCTTCTCCTGCCACGACCATCAGCTGACCCAGACCGTCGCCAACCGGATCATCGAAATCCGGGAGGACGGAAGCATTGTCGACCGGCTCTGCACCTATGACGAGTATATGGACCTGATCCACGAATAAACGGATTCTTTCATTTAACATTTATCATTCAACATTTCACATTGAATTTTGGGGGTACGACGTGAAAAAAGCCATCGTAAGCGTGTTTGCCAAGGACGCGCGCGGCATCACCGCCTATGTGACGGCGCTGCTTGCCGACCGGGACATCAACATCCTCGACATCAGTCAGACGCTGATGCAGGAGTATTTCGCGATGATCATGCTGGTGGATCTGGAGGCCTGTCCCCTGCCGTTTCACGAGCTTTCGGACTGGCTGAAGGAGCAGGGCGAGAAACGCGCCCTGGACATCCACATCCAGCGGGAAGAAATTTTTGAGGCGATGCACCGGATATGAGTTACCTGATGAACAGCAGCGAGATTCTGCAGACGATCCGGATGATCGATCAGCAGCACCTGGACGTGCGCACCGTAACCATGGGCATCAGTCTTCTGGACTGCGCATCCGACACGACGGCCCGCTGCGCCGAGAAGGTGTATGACAAGATCTGCCGCTGCGCCGAGCACCTGGTGCCGGAATGTGAGACGATTGAGCGGGAATACGGCATCCCCATCGTGAACAAGCGCGTGTCGGTGACGCCGATTTCCCTTGTCGCCGCGTCCTGCACCGAGGAGGACTACAGCCCCATTGCCCTGGCCATGGACCGCGCGGCAACAACGGTCGGGATCAATTTCATCGGCGGATTCTCCGCCCTGGCCCAGAAGGGATTCACCGAAAGCGACCGGAGACTGGTCTGCTCGATCCCGAAATCCCTTGCCGAGACCAATCTTGTCTGCTCCAGTGTAAACGTGGGCTCCACCAAAGCAGGCATCAACATGGACGCCGTGCTGCTCTGCGGCCAGATCATCCGTCAGATCGCGGAAAAAAGCGATATGGGCTGTGCCAAGCTCGTGATCTTCTGCAACGCGGTGGAGGATAATCCCTTCATGGCGGGTGCTTTCCACGGCGTCGGGGAGCCGGAATGCGTCATCAACGTGGGCGTCTCCGGCCCGGGTGTTGTGGCCGAAGCCCTGAAAGCCTGCAGGGGCGAGCGTATCGACGTGGTGGCCGAGACCATCAAGCGCACCGCCTTTAAAATCACCCGCATGGGACAGCTGGTAGCCCAGGAGGCCTCCCGGCGTCTGGGTGTTCCCTTTGGCGTGGTGGATCTGTCTCTGGCTCCCACCCCGGCCATCGGCGACAGCGTGGCCGAGATTCTGGAGCTCATCGGTCTGGAACGCTGCGGCACCCACGGGACCACGGCGGCGCTTGCGCTGCTCAACGACGCGGTCAAGAAAGGCGGCGTCATGGCAAGCTCCCACGTGGGCGGTCTCTCCGGCGCGTTCATTCCCGTCTCCGAGGACGCCGGGATGATCCGCGCGGCCGGCGAAGGCGCCCTGACCATCGACAAGCTGGAGGCCATGACCTGTGTCTGCTCCGTGGGCCTCGACATGATCGCGGTGCCCGGGGACACGACGGCGGAAACCCTCGCCGCCATCATCGCCGACGAAGCCGCCATCGGCATGATCAACAACAAAACCACCGCCGTTCGCCTGATTCCCGCCATCGGGAAGAAGGTCGGCGACCGGGTGGATTTCGGCGGTCTGCTGGGCAGTGCGCCCGTCATGCCGGTACACGGCGAGAGCGCGGCGGAGTTTGTCTCCCGCGGCGGCAGAATCCCCGCCCCGCTGCACTCCCTTCGAAACTGAGAGAAACAGGAAAACGCCCCGCCGAAAGGCGGGGCTGCTTCATGCCGGTCTCTTATCCTCTGACCGCAGGGGTGGCCGTCAGCTTCTGGCCGATGCAGTTCATAACGGAAACGCCCCGCCGAAAGGCGGGGCGTTTCCTGTCTGTTCATTTATCTCTTGACTGAGGTATAGATCGTCAGCTTCTGGCCAATGCTGATGACATCCGGATTCTTGATGTTGTTCCACTGGGCAATCTGCTGATAGGGCACCGCAAAGCGCTGGCCGATGCCGCTCAGGACATCACCGGGGGCCACGGTGTAGATGATGTAGTTGCCGTAGTCGACATAGACGCCGTTTGCATACTGCCAGCCTCCGCTGACCTGACCAAGATCTTTCTCATTGATGATTTCAGACATTTTGTACGCTCCTTTTCTTTTTGTACAGGTGGGTTTCTCTTGCTTACAGGGTCATTGTAGCACGCGAACCGTCACACAAGTGTCACACTGAAAAAGCAAGAACGCTCCGGCAGTATAAGCCGAAGCGTTCTTGCTTTTTCCCGCGGGAACGGGAATCCTGTTCATCCGATGATCAGGCAATGGCCTTCTTGGCCATGTCGCAGAGTGCGGTGAAAGCGGCAGGATCGTGAATCGCAGTCTCGGAGAGCATCTTGCGGTTCATCTCAACACCGGCCAGCTTCAGGCCGTGCATGAAGGTGGAGTAGTTCATGCCGTTCATCTTGCAGCCCGCGCTGATGCGGGTGATCCAGAGCTGACGGAAGTCGCGCTTCTTCTGCTTGCGGCCGATATAGGCATAGCGGCCGGACTTCATCATCTGCTCATTTGCCATCTTATAGTGGCGGGACTTGTTGCCCCAGTATCCCTTTGCCAGGCCCAGAATCTTGTTTCTGTGCTTGCGGGTCATCATTGCGCCTTTAACTCTTGCCATCGTTCTATCCTCCTGTTATCCGTCTGCCCTTATTTGTAAGGGATCATTTTCTTGATGGTTGCAACGTTCGTCACATCCGCGTAGGTCTCGGAACGCAGACGACGGCAACGCTTCGTATCTTTCTTCGTGAGGATATGGCTCTTATACGCGTGAGCGCGTTTGACCTTTCCGGTTCCGGTGAGGTTGAATCTCTTCTTCGCGCCGCTGTGGGTCTTCAGTTTAGGCATGACAATTCTCCTTCCTGATCGGGCTCATGGCCCGTCATCTGCTGTATTTTATTCCGCATCCGCGGGACTGACCTCGGCCGGTGTTTCCGCCGGAGAGGGTTCAGGCTGTTTGGGCTGCTTGGGTTTGGCCGGCTTTTTCGCCGGTGCAGCGGGCTTCGGGGAGAGGAACATGGACATGTTGCGTCCCTCCAGCTTGGGGGACTTGTCCATATTGGCAATCTCCGCACACTTCTCTGCAAAGTCCTTCAGGAGGTCCGCACCGATCTCTGTATGTGCCATCTCGCGGCCGCGGAAACGGACAGAAACCTTTACCCGGTCGCCGTCGCCGAGGAACTTCTGCGCGTTCTTCAGCTTGGTGTTGAAGTCGTTCGTGTCGATTCCGGGGGACATGCGGATTTCCTTGATCTCAATTACACGCTGGTTCTTCTTGGCTTCCTTTTCCTTCTTGGTCTGCTCGAAACGGAACTTGCCATAGTCCATGATGCGGCACACCGGCGGAACGGAATTCGGCGCAATCTTGACCAGATCGTAACCGGCCTCTGTGGCGATGCGAAGCGCTTCCTCCGCAGAGACGATACCAAGCTGTTCCCCTTCTTCAGAAATCAGTCTGACCTGCGGGTCGCGAATCTGTTCATTGATCTCGTGGGTCGTGGTTGCGATGGAAAACACCTCCATGAAATTGAGAATTTTGAATACAGATCTACAAAACAGAAAAGTGCGGACGCACAGCATCCGCACAGAAAAATTCCTTCCACATCAAGGAAACTCCATCTGAACCGCCGGTCACCTTTTGTGCCGGGGTGAGGTGCGTGATGCCGTACCTGCTTTGTTTTGCGTGGGTATTATAAGAGCTTTCTCCCTCTTTGTCAAGCTTTATTTTCATCCTTTTTCGCAAAAAACGCCCGCCGGAATGATTCGTGAATCTTTACACAGCATATTCTTGACGTAGCTTGAAAAAACGTGTAAAATAACTTTATTCTTTTCAGAGCAATCCCAGAACCGGAAGGAGGTTGGTTCATGAAAATCGGAGCAATGGAACTGATCGTCATTTTCATTGTCGCGCTGCTGGTGATCGGCCCGGACAAGCTCCCCTCTTATGCGAAGAAATTCGGAAACGCCATGAGGGAGTTTCGGAAGGCCTCTTCAGACATGACGCAGGATATCCGCGAAAGCGTCGTGGAACCCCTGGAGGAGGCCCAGCGTCCTCTGCGTGAGGCGATGGAGCCCCTGGAGACCCTGAAAAAGGATGTCGAGGGCAGCTTCAAGGGTGTCGAAAAGGATCTGAAGAACATCGGCAAGCCCGCTCCGAAGGAGAAGGATAAGAAGGCCGAGGCCGCCGCGGATGCGGAAGGCAGCGCAGCGGAAGACTCCTCGGTTCAGGATTCCGTACCGGCAGAGGGCACTGCATCCACCCAGGCGCAGCCTGCTGCGGAGCCCGTCAGTGCTCCTGAAGCAGCTGACAGCGACGTATCCGTCGCAGAAAACGATCAAGAAACAACAGGAGGAACAACATGAAATTCGGAACCACAGAGCTGATCGTCATTCTGATCGTCGTGATCATCATTTTCGGACCCACCCAGATCCCCAAACTCACCAAGATGTTCGGCAAGAGCGTGAAGAGCTTCAAGGACGGCCTGGATGAAACCGAAGAGGACGTCGAGGACGAGCCCAAGAAGAGCAAGAAGTCCAAGACCGCCAAGAAAGCGGAGACGAAGGCCGACGACGCGCCGGATGAAGAAGAGTAAGGCAAAAAAAGCAGCGTCCAATCCGGACGGAAGCATGAGTCTCTCGGGGCACCTGAGAGAACTTCGCAACCGGATCCTGGTGGTCGTGATTCTGCTTCTGGCAGCGTTTACGGCCTGCCTCAGTTTCTCTCCGGACTTCATTACCTTCCTGACGGATATGGGCGCGAAGTACAATTATGTCTTCGTGTACATCGCCCCGCAGGAGCTGCTGCTGGTCTACCTGAACACGGCCCTGGTGGGCGCGCTGGTCATCTGTTTCCCGGTGGTGGCCTATGAGGTCTATGCCTTCTGCAGTCCCGGCCTGACGAAACGGGAACGCACGTTCTTTATCGGGTCTCTGCTGGCCGGTACGCTGTTTTTTGTGGTCGGCGTCGCATTCGCGCGGTATATCAGCCTGCCCTTTGTGCTGCGCTTTCTGATTCAGTTCACCGGAGAGGTCGATGTCGCGGCCTCCATCAGTATCCAGCAGTATGTCGGCTTTCTTCTGACCATCTTTGTCGTGTTTGGTCTGGTGTTTGAGCTTCCGGTGGTATCCGTGCTGCTGACGGGCCTCGGTCTGATCCGTGCGGAATGGCTCAAAGCGGGCCGGAAGATCATGATTGTGATCATTTTTGTCCTGGCCGCCATCATCACCCCGCCCGACGTGGTCTCCCAGATCATGGTCGCGGTCCCGATGATCCTGCTTTATGAGCTGAGCATCGCGCTGAGCAGCCTGATCGGCAGACGCCGGAAGGATGCGGCGGACGATGAGGACACCGCGGAAGAAGCCTGATCGGGCCGAAGATCTATCCTTTTTATTTCATTTGAAGCTGTGGAAAGCACCGGCATTCGCCGGTGCTTTCCTTTTTTATATCACGGTTCAGGGATTCAGATTCTGTGGCAGATCCGCCGGTATTCTTCCGTTTCCGCTCCGTCTTCGCCGTGAATCAGAAACGGCGCCTCCGCTTTAAGCCCCGGTTTCCCATCCTTGCGCCCCTCGATCAGCAGCAGAGACGCGGGCGCATGAATATCATGATGAACAAGGCGAATCCGCTTCGGCTCCAGATGATGTTCTCGCATCTCCTGCATAAGCGCCAAAAGCCGCTCCGGACGGTAGCAGAAATAGATCCGTCCCCCGCTGCGGCACAGTCGGGATGCCGCCGCGCAGAGCTCGGAAAGGCGCAGGGCCGTCTCGCCTCTGGCAATGCCGCGTTCCCGATCCGGCGCCATGCTTCCGCTCTCCGGCGGAAAGTATGGCGGATTTGCAATGATGAAGTCAAATGACCCGTTCGGCATCGTCTTCACCGTCTCCCGCAGGTCACCGCAGATCAGCGACCCTCTCCCCTCCAGTCCGTTGGCCCGAAGATTCTCTTCTGCAAGCCGCACCGCTTCCGGCAGAAGCTCCAGGCCGCTCATGCGCAGGCCGTGCTCCCGCCACAGCAGCAGCAACATCAGCAGTCCGGAGGCGCAGCCCAGATCCGCTCCTTTTTCTCCGCTGCGTACCGCAGCAAAATCCGCCAGCAGGATCGAATCGGTGGTAAGCGGCATATGCTCTGCGTTGGAATAGATCGGCCCGTCAGGCCAAAGCTGCGTCGTGTTCATGATTGTTCTCCCCTGTATCCTGTATTGCAGCAAAATAAAAACGGAGAGGCAAAGCGTCTCTCCGTTTTGTATTCACTTGAGAGTCTCAGACGTTCTCAATGGCCTCGGCCGGGCACTGGGCAGCGCAGGAGCCGCACTCCAGGCACTTGCTCTGGTCGATCTCATAGTGGAGATCACCCATCTCGATCGCCTCAGCAGGACACTGAGCTGCGCAGGAACCGCAGGACAGGCACTCGTCGGTAATAACAAAAGCCATGATATTCCCTCCATGTAAAGTATTCAGATTCAGGTCGGGCCAAACAGCGCCCGCCATCTCTCTCTGTCGGAAACATTGTAACACATCGCATCAAAAATGCAATAGGGAATTTCCGGAAATCCTGAATTAATTCTAGTAGAATAACGTAAGTTTGATGCATCTAACATCGTTTTTCTTAACTTTTTCGGGCTTTTTCAGGCTATGCCGCGTTTCCGGCGGACTGCAAAATAATAACATTTCCCGCCGGGTGTTATCGTCGCCTTCTGTATGTTTCCGTCTGAGGTCGGTTGTTTTGCATAAATTTACTTGACAATCAGGCCAAGTGAGAATAGAATAACTTGAATTGTATTGATAGAGCCATGGGGAGGCTTTTGAGATCACTTTTCAATGATTCGACGCGCGGCCTGTCAGCCGTCCGTCTCAAAATAGCATCAGCATATGCTTGTGAACCCACGCAAAATTCTTAAAAGAATGGAGGTGTGTTTACTACCTATGCCAACGTTTGTATGGATTATCATTTTGCTTGTCCTGGCTGTCGTCGGATTTGCCGCCGGTACCATCTATCGGAAAAAGGTCGCCGAGCGTGAGATCAGCAGCGCTGAGGACGAGGCCAAGCGCATTATCAACGAAGCGATAAAAAATGCAGAGAGCAAGAAGAGAGAAGCTCTCGTGGAGGCAAAGGAAGAAATACACAAAAACCGCTCCGAGTTTGAGCGGGAAGAGAAACTGCGCCGCAGTGAGGTGCAGAAGCAGGAACGCCGCCTTCAGCAGAAGGAGGAAGCCCTCGACCGCAAGACCGACGCCCTGGAGAAAAAGAACGAAACCCTCAGCTCCAAGATCGCTGCTGTAGAAGCGCAGCAGGCAGAGGTTGCCCTGGTCAAGAAGAGCCAGCTTGAAATGCTGGAAAAAATCTCCGGCTTCACCGTGGACGAAGCCAAAGCCTATCTCATTGAAAACATCAAGAACGACGTCACGCATGAAATGGCCATGAAGGTCAAGGAAGTCGAAGCGCAGTATAAAGAAGAAGCCGACAACCGGGCCCGTGAAATCATTACCACGGCCATTCAGCGCTGTGCCGCGGATCACACCAGCGAAGTCACCGTTTCTGTCGTCCCCCTCCCCAACGACGAAATGAAGGGCCGCATCATCGGCCGTGAAGGCCGCAACATCCGCAGCATCGAAACCCTGACCGGCTGCGATCTGATCATCGACGATACACCGGAAGCCATTACCGTTTCGAGCTTTGACCCGGTGCGTCGGGAAGTTGCCCGCCTTGCGCTGGAGAAGCTCATTCAGGACGGCCGCATTCACCCCGCCCGCATCGAAGAAATGGTTGCCAAAGCGCAGAAGGAAGTCAACGCCACCATCAAGGCCGAAGGCGAGCGCGCCGTGTTCGAGACCAACATCCACGGTCTGCATCCCGAACTTGTCCGCCTCCTGGGCCGCATGCGCTACCGCACCAGCTACGGCCAGAACGTTCTGAACCACTCTATTGAAGTCTCCCATATCGCAGGTCTCCTGGCTTCCGAGCTCGGTGTCGATGTTGTCACGGCAAAACGCGCCGGACTTCTGCACGACATCGGCAAGGCCATCGATCACGAGGTCGAAGGCAGCCATGTGTCCATCGGTGTCGATATCGCCCGGAAGTATCATGAATCCGAGGCCGTTATCCACGCGATTGAAGCACACCACAACGATGTGGAACCGCATACCGCTGTCGCCTGTCTCGTTCAGGCCGCCGACGCGATTTCCGCCTCCCGTCCCGGTGCACGCCGTGAGAACATTGAGAACTATGTCAAGCGTCTGGAGAAGCTGGAAGAGATCT
>CAMKEK010000022.1:0-14177 GCA_946411545.1 uncultured Clostridia bacterium | reverse complement strand
CTGGCCGCGGAGCAGGGAAACCTGAAAAAACTGCTGTCGGCAGCGGATGAAAACGGCCGCCCGCGCTGGGGGGCGGCGGCAGCCGAGCAGCTGCAGGCAGTCGAAAAAGAAATTGAAACGGCGTGGAACATGACGCTGTAAAGCTGAGAAAGGATGGAGGACAGTATGATTCTTGCACTGTACGGAGCCGGGGCCATGGGACGGGAGTTCAAATATATGGCGGATGCCGGAAACGAATGGTCCGGGGTCGTCTTCATCGACGATCATGCCTTGTCGGAAGAACTGATGGGCTGCCCGGTGCTGGGCTTTCAGAAATTCTGCGGACAGTACAGACCGGAGGAGGTTCGCTTTGTAATCGCCATCGGAGAGCCGCGGGTCCGCAAAGAGGCCTATGAGAAGATGAAGCGCGCGGGCTATGAAGGCGCGATCCTTCGAGAGCCGACGGCATACATCAGTCCCGATGCCGAGGTGGGAGAGGCGACGGCGGTCTGTCGCGGCGCCTTCATCGGTTCCCTGGCCAGGGTGGGAAGGAATGTCTATCTCTCGGCGGGAACCGCGGTCGGGCACGACTCTGTCATCGGGGATCATACGCGCCTTGGCGTGCACGCCTTTGTCGGCGGACACACCGTGGTGGGGGAAAACGTCTTTGTCGGCAGCGGTGCAATGCTTCGGGACCGGATCCAAATCGGCGACGGAAGCATCATCGGGCTTGGCGCGGCTGTGTTCCAGAATGTTCCGGACCATGTCACCATGATCGGCAATCCCGCCCGGATCTCCGGCGAGAGCGGCGACAGACCGGTGTACGGCGGCTCCGCTGCTGCGGCGGAACGGACGGAGGAAAAGCCGGAAAGCGCCGCGGCCGAGGACGCAAAGACCTGGACCCCGGCCAGAATTGCGGAAACCTATTGGGAGGTCTTTTCAGGCTGCTTCGAGGGCTATGATTTTAACCCGGTCACCTTCCGCTTCCATGAGGACGGCTGGGATTCCGCATCCCAGATGGCACTGGTCGCAGGGCTTGAGGCGGCCTTCGGCATCAGCTTCAAGGGCAGAGAAGTCCTGAAAATGAACTCGTTCGAGTCCGGCCTGAAGCTGGTGCGGAAAAAGCTTGACGAGAAGAACAGGGAAGAGGGGTGAGTGAGGATGGAAAAGCGTCAGATGCTCTGGGACTTTGGAAGCTATGCCGACAACATCGCGGTGATCGGGGAATGCGGCGAGACGCTGCGTTACGGTGAGCTGGAAGCGCTGCGCGCAAAGCTCTCCGAGGTCGATCCTCGATATCCCCTGGTAATGATGCTCTGCCGAAACACCTTTGGGGCGATCTCCGGTTATGCCGCGCTGCTGGGCGGCGGCTATCCCATGCTGATGATGTCGGCGGAGGCACCGGCGGAAACACGCCGGTCGGTGCTCAATGCCTACCGGCCGGGACTGGTTTTCCTGCCGGAAGAAATGCGCGGCGAGTATGCGGGGATGCGCGAAGCCTGCACGGTGGGGGACTATGTCCTGCTCAGGACGAATTATCCGGAGCTTTATCCGGTGCATCCGGAGCTGGGGCTGCTGCTTACAACCTCTGGCTCCACGGGCTCGGTCAAATATGTAAGGCAAAGCCGGAACAATATTCTTTTCAATGCCGGGGTGATCGCGGATTACCTCGGGCTGCGTGAAAACGACCGCTCGATTACCTCGGTTCCGATGCAGTACACCTATGCCCAGTCCATGATCCATGCGGCGCTCCTGCGCGGGGCGGCCACGGTTGCCACACGGCAGAGCTTCATGGAAAACGAGTTCTGGGATCTGGTGGAGGAAAAAGAGGTCAGCGTTTTTCACGGGGTCCCGAACACCTATGAAATCCTGCGGCAGATCGACTTGTTCAGCGAGGATTTTCCGAGCCTGAGAACCCTGACCCAGGCGGGAGGAAAACTGAGCCGGGAGCTGCATGCGTATTTTGCCGACTATGCCGCGAAAACCGGCAGACGCTTTGTCGTGATGTACGGACAGAGCGAGGCGACGGCGGCCATTTCCTGGCTGACACCTGAAAAATGTGCCGAAAAGATCGGTTCCGTCGGGCTTGCCGTTCCCGGCGGCGAGATCAGTCTTCTTGATGCCCAGGATCATACAATTACCGCCCCGCACTGCCCGGGAGAGATCGTCTACCGCGGCGGAAACGTGGCCATGGGCTACGCGCAGAGCGGGGAAGATCTCTGCAAAGGAGATGAATGGGGCGGCATTCTGAGAACCGGAGACGTGGGAGAGACAGACGAAGACGGTTACCTGTATATTGTCGGACGGCTGAAGCGCTTTATCAAGGTCTCCGGGCACAGGATCAGTCTGGATGAGATCGACGAAAAAATGATGTCGGATCTGAACATTCTTACTGTCAGTTCCGGCATCGATGAACACTTGATTGTATTTGTAACGGACGAAAGGGAAAAGGACATTGTTGAGGACTATATCCGAAGGAAGATTGCCGTCGTAAGGCGTGCCTTCTCGGTGGCCGTGATCCCGGAGATCCCAAGAAACGATGCGGGGAAAGTCCTCTACGGCGAGCTCCTGGAGCGGGCAAAGGCACTGATTGCGGTACAGCACGACGGCGAAAAGGCGTAGATTGCATCAGGGAGAACAGTAGATACGATATGATACACAACGAGGAGCGTTTCCAAACCGGGAAAAGGCGGATTCTCTGGAGTGCCGCGGCACTGCTTGCCTTGATTTTTGTCCTGTTTCTGATCTTCGGCCTGCAGAGCGAAGCGGGCCCTTTACAAGGAGAGACACCGCCGGCGGACGGAGAGGCCGTCCGGACCTTTACGGTAGAGGAAACCTCGTTTCAGCGGGACGGAAAACATATTTATGCAAAGCTCCTTCTCCCGCGGGGAGAGGGACCGTTTCCCCTGGTTATCCTTGCCCACGGGTTTAACGGAAACAGTGACAAGGTGGAGCCTTATGCCATGGCGTATGCGGAAAACGGCATTGCGTCCTGTGTGTTCGACTTCATCGGGGGCGGAGAAGGAAGCCGAAGCGACGGCAGCATCCGGGACATGTCGGTCCTGACCGAGGCGGCGGACCTGAACGCTGTGATTGACAGCCTGAAGCAGCGGAAGGAGTTCGATCCGGAGCAGATCTTCCTTTTCGGCAGGAGCCAGGGCGGCTTCATTGCTGCATATGTCGCCGAAAAACGGCCCCAGGACATCCGCGCCATGGTCCTGCTGTTCCCGGGATTCGTGATCAGCGACGACATGAAAGCACTTGCGCCGGAACCGGAAGAGATTCCGGAGAGCGTCGAGCTCATGGGGGCGACCGTCGGCAGAATTTATCTGGAGGACGCCATATCCGTTGACATTTATGAGAAAATGGAAAATTACCCCGGCAACGTACTGATCTTTCACGGAACGGCAGACAGCATTGTACCCATTTCATATTCTGAGCGTGCAGTCACGGCCTTCCCCTCGGCGGAGCTTGTGACCATCGAGGGGGCAGGCCATGGCTTCAGCGGCAATGACGACCTGTACGTCACAAACCTTGCCGTTGACTTCGTGAAGTCGCATCTGGTGTCATCGCGGCCCAGTCCCGCATTTTCCGACAACACGGATCTTTCGGAAGCCTCCTGACCGAAGAGGCTTGATCGCGCTTACGGCGGCGGATCTGATCCGCAACCGATACGAAAGAAGCGAAGAGAACCCGCTGAGAACGGTCAGACGCGCTCAAGATCCTCACCGCGGATAAAGCGGCCCAGCGGTTTCCAGAGCAGCAGGCCGATCACCATACACAAGATCATGTCGATGACCATGTAGCTGCCGTTGTAGAGCATGGAGTAAAACCAGGGAGAATGCATCGTCATGCCGAAGAAGTTTTCCGGCATGTACTCGGCCCATACGGTAGCGCCGACGACATAGTGGACGAGAAAGCGGGCAAGGGAGCCCACAGCCGTTCCGATGAAGAAACCGTATTTCTGCTTGTGGAAGAGCCCTGCAAACCCGAGCACGGTGAAGGCAAAAATATAGTCGCCGAGCATGGACTGCCAGCCCCAGGCGTAAGCGCCGTCAAGCAGCAGCTGCAGCAGGCTGTAGACAAAGCTGACAAGCATGCCGGGACCGAAGCCCCAGCGGGCACAGTAGAGAAAAATGGGCAGCATGCCCACCGTGATCGAACCGCCCTGGGGCAGTTCAAAAAGCTTGAGGTAACTGATGACCTGGGCGAGGGCGACGAAGACGGCGCCTTCGGTCAGGGCGCGAAGAGTAAGTTTGGATTTCTGCATGTTTTTTCCTCCTTTTCTGAAAAGCGGAAAAGAAAATATCAGGTTCGCGGACGAACCTGATACCAATGAACTCTCGCTTTCCTACGCCGGCATTATCCGGATCAGGTTCCATGGTGTTGGAGATCGATTACTCCATCTCAGCCGGGAAAACCCAGCGCCCATCTCAATTGTGTCGCTATTGTAGCCCATGAAGGAGGCTTTGTCAAGAGCCTGTTTAAGACGCCCATAATACGGAATATTTTTTCGGCGCGTTGGCGCTTGCGAAACAGGCGTGAAATCGCCTCAGTAATCTCGACGCCGGCTCGATCTTCTTCTGCGGCGACGTTTCCGCTGGCGCTGTTCCCGGACAATCAGGATGACTGCGACCGCGACAACGATGAGAAAGAGAATCAGAAATCCGATGAGGAAAATCCGGAACGGACTCCTGGAAGCAGAAGAGGGGGCGGATTCCTGAATCGGCTGCGTGCTTTCCTCCGGCACTTCAAGCGAAGGAGACGGAAGCTCCGGCACGGCGGCGGAAACCTGCGCGGAAGAAGCCTGCTCGGCTGCCGCCGGGGCTTCGACGGACGTGTCCGCGGCTACATCTGCGGCTGTATCTGCTGCAATGGCGGCTCCGTCCTGCTGGATAACGGCGTCTGATGCTTCCGTTGCCGGTGCGGCTGCGGCGGTTTCGGCGGGGACATTCGCCTGGGCCTGCAGACGCTCGCCCAATGCCGCACCGAGGTGCGCAAAGCGCCAGGCAACTCCGCCCATGATGTCCATGTCCGCAATGTTTTTCATCATAACCGTCAGGACAATCGGAGTAGGTGTATAGATAATGCCGGTGCAGTGAACCCGGTCTCCGGCTCCGTCACCCCAGTAGGCGGCATTTGTCTGTGCGATCACATAGTCATGCCCCACGTTCCAGTCACGCTTGAAGAAGTCTTCCGGCATGGCTTCTTTCATGGATTCCTCGACGAGGGGAAACCGCTCCTCACCGCCGAGATAAAGGGTTTTGGTAATCTCCAGCATAAGACGCGCGGTGTAGGCGTTTTCCTGATAGTATTCATCAACAAAATAGCTGTCCGGCATGTTGGAGAGCCCTTTTGTCAGATCTGCGCAGTTCGTGGTCATGTTTCCACCCAGATAAATGACCATGGACGATGAGCTTGGGTTGCTTGTCGCGGCAAGTGCCGTGTTGATGGCGTATTCCAGGGTAATGCCGTTAACCACCGTGTCCATGGTCAGTTCGCCCTTTGACACCTTCTCAGCCAGGTACATGCTGACAGGGAGACGGTACCAGTTTACCCCGTACATCCACACATCCGGGTTGTAATACCAATACTCATCGGTATCCGGGCACCAGACTGCAATCGAGAGGCACTGGTCCTCTCCGTCGCAGTAGTTTTCATGCAAGTAATTGTCGAAGAACAGCTTGAGGGCGTCTCCGTCAATCAGATGTCCGTCTGCAGCGGGTGCGGGCAAAAGCTCCGGTATGTAATCCTCGGCCGAAGCAGAAAGACTTCCCGCATGCAGGGAAAGGAGCAGCGTAAAAACAACGAAGAGGGAAATGAGAGTTCTTCTGTTCATTTAACCCACACCTCCTGAAAAATATAGTTCATTATAGCAGAGTTGTTTTGCGCAGGCAACAGAATTATGCATTGCTTTGGGGACACTATGCGAGGGAAGAGACCGCAGAACGTCCTTGACAGCATCCGCAAAGACCGATAGAATAGATAAAAAAGAATCCCTTGGAACCGAACCCGAATCGAATGAAAGAAGGGGGAAGCAAAGAATGAAGCTTTTTTGGAAAAAACAAGGCCTGCTCTTTGTCCTGGTTATGGCGATGGTCCTGAGCCTTGGAGCGGGCGGCGTTGCCTGGGCCGAAGAGGAAGAAGAGGAGGAAGAGGAGCTCTCGGAGTATCAGAAGATACAGATCAGGCTGATCGAGTCCAAACTGGACGGGCTGCTGCAGCCGGACGGGCAGAATACCTGGTATTACTGTGTGATGGATTTTGACCGTAACGGGCTCCTGGAGTTCTTTGCCGCCGATCAGCATCCGGCGGACCGGTCCACCAACCTGAAGGTCTGGGAAGTGAACGCCGAAGCGACGGACCTGACGGAATGTGCGATTGAAATGGAACCGGACGAATCCTTCCCGGATATCATCACCAATGCCGCCGACACATACTATGACAGAGACAGAGACCGCTGGTCCGGTCTGTTCTATGACAATGTCGTGATGTCACCGGTCGAAGTCTATACGGTACGCTGCTCGGTTACGATGCGAAACGGTGTGATCGGATATGATGCTTATGCCGTGGAACACTCGGAACTGGTTGACTCCTACCGTTATGTCTCGCACATGGATATGGACGGAAATCCGATTTCTGCGGATCAGTATAATGTTGCCGGAGCGACGGCCTTCAACGAAGCGGAGCGATGCACAACGAACTTCGACTGGTTCCCCGCGGAAGAGGCGGGACAGCCTGACCGCCTGGCGAACAGCTATAAGGTGTTCGCGAACATGAGACCGGCTCCGGACCGCTCGCCGATTATCCCGCCGCCTGTGATGCAGCACGATGAGCTGGCGCCGCTGTGGGGAAATGCGGGGGAGATGGACGCGGTGTACATGGTGATCACCAAAAACCCGACCGGCGAAAAGAAAAAAGTCGGACAGAACATTTCCTTTGTCACATCGGCCAATGTCTATGATTCCTGCTACTGGACCTTTGTCGACCCGAACGGAAATGAATTCGACCTGGACTATTTCGCGGCCCATTATGTGAATTCTGAAATTGACGGATACTATGAGCCGACGCTCACAATCTATAATCTTGACCCGTATATGGACGGTTGGGGGGCCTACTGCACCTATGATTTCAAAGGGCAGACAGCAGTGACCAGCACCGCATGGATGACCGTCAAGCCTGCGTGAGAGGCACAGAAGATGAAGGGAGTCCTCCCACCGACTGTCTGGAGGAACGATGTATTACGGCACAATCAAAAACTTTGACGTAGCGGACGGACCCGGCTGCCGGGTGTCGCTGTTCGTCTCCGGCTGCCGGAATCACTGCCCCGGCTGCTTCAATCAGGAGACCTGGGATTTCCGCTTCGGGCGGGAATATACCGTGGAAACGGAAAAGACCATCCTGCAGGCTCTTGCCCCGGACTATATTCAGGGGCTCAGCCTGCTGGGCGGAGATCCCTTTGAGCCGGAAAACCAGCGCGACCTGCTTCCCCTTCTGCGCAGGGTAAAGACCGCATTCCCGAAGAAGGACATCTGGGCTTATACGGGATATACGCTGGAAAAGCTTCAGAACGCGGAAGGCCACCCGCGATGTGAAGTGACGGACGAGATGCTCTCCATGATCGATATTCTGGTGGACGGACCTTTTGTTGAGGCTCGGAAGAACATCAGTCTCCGATTCCGCGGCTCGGAAAATCAGCGAATCATCGATCTGCCGAACACCTTGAAATCAGGAGAGATTGTCATCTCCCATTATATGAAACGAGACTGAGCAAAAGCGATGAGCATGGAATACTGTTACGCCCCGATGGAGGGGATTACCCTGTCGCGTTTCCGCCAGATCCATCATGAGATGTTTCCCGGTGTCTCGGAGTATTATACACCTTTTATCGCCCCGGACAGCAATGGGGGGTTCCGGGCCAAGTTTCTTCGGGAGCTGACGACGGACTGCGGACAGGTTCCGCTGATCCCGCAGCTGCTGGTGAACAATGCAGAGGCCTTTTGCCTGACGGCGGATCGCCTCATCGAACTGGGGTTTCGGGAAATCAACCTGAACGTCGGATGCCCGTCCGGTACGGTGTTTGCCAAACACAAAGGGGCCGGGATGCTAAGAGATCTGTCGTCTTTGGATTCGATTCTGGATCAGGTCACGGATCACGCCCAGAAGGTGGGCTGCCAAATCACCGTGAAAACCCGCATGGGCCTTCATAGTACGGAAGAATTCCCGGCGATCATGGAAATCTACGAGAAATACCCCATTAAAAAAATAATCGTCCATGCCAGATGCAGGGACGATTTTTATCGAGGGCGAGCGGATCTTGACGGTTTTGCCGCGGCCGCGTCAGTCAGCCGGCTCCGGCTGGTGTACAACGGTGATATCGCGTCAGAAAAGGATCTGGAAGCCCTGCGGCAGGCCGCACCGACGGTTGACAGCGTCATGGTCGGGCGGGCCGCCGTGGCAAATCCGGCGCTGATTCGAGTCCTGCAGGGCGGACCGCAGCTGACACGGGCGGAGCTCAAGATGTTTCATGACCGTTTGACGGAAGCCTGGCTGGAAGATGGGCTGAGCCCGGCCTTTACCGTGGAGCGCATGAAGACGCTTTGGGCTTATATGCAGGCGATGTTCCCGGAAAACAAAAGAGAAATCAAGGCGATTATGAAGGCCCGCTCCATGGAGAACTTTCGAAGTGCGGTGGGAATCGTGCTGGATTCGGGTGATTTTCGTCCGGATGCCCTTACAGACCGACTCGGCTCAGGTTTTGATCCCTGAGCCGAGTCGGTTCCTTTATGGATTGGAGAGCACGGTGATGACCATGGGGGAGAGGCCGGCGCTCCGGACCTGACTCAGATCCATTTCCATGATCGGCTGACCGGCGGTGACGGAGTCACCCGCTTTCACCAGAGGAGAGAGCCCCCTGCCGTTGAGGCTGAAGGTGTCGATGCCGGCGATGAGGAGAATCTCCATCCCGTCTTCTTCCCGGAGGGTGATGGCATGCGACGTATCGGCAATCTCGGAGATCACACCGCTGCACGGTGCGAGAATCCGGCCGTTGTCCGGCAGAATACCGATACAGCTTCCGATAACACCGGAGGAAAAGATGATGTCCGGAATCTGCCTCATGGGGACGGTCTCACCGTCCACGGGCGCCGTAAGCGGCAGAGACCCCGTACCGAATCTGCCGACAAGCTCCAGGGGTTCACCGGCCTTGACGCTCCTGGGCTTTTTCCGACTGAGCCGGGCAAAGGAAGAGGCAAGGCGTGCGTCATCATCCCCGGAAAAGAGCGTGTCATCAAAGTTCAGTTCTTCTTCCCGATAAAACGCTTTGGTGATAAAATAACCGCCAATATAACTGATCACCAGCGCCGTCAGGTAAAGGAGGACGCTTCGGGCAGGGCCGCCCCTGCCCGCGGTCATCACAAAGGCGCCGAGCAGACCGGAAGGACCCCAGGCGGCGGAGGCGACACCGGTCAGCATGATAAACGCCCCACCGAAGCCTGCGCCGAGACCGGCCGTGAGAAAGGGTTTGCCCAGCGGCAGAGTCACACCGTAGATGAGGGGCTCGCCGACGCCCAGAAGCCCGGCGGGCAGCGCACCGGCAATGACCGAGCAGAGGTCGGTATTTCCGGCCTTTTTTGCTTTCTTCCAGAGTGCCAGAGCCGCGCCGACCTGGCCTGCGCCGGCCATGGCGAGAGCCGGGTAGAGCGTAACATACCCAAGCTCCTGCAGCTGGACATTGTACAGGGAAACCAGACCATGGTGCATGCCGGTCGCCACAAGCGGAAGAAACAGCGCGGCGCCGATGTAGCCGGACAGAACCCGAATGACCGGATTCTCAGACATGCAGGCCCAGCTGAACAGCTTTACGATCCCGCCGGAGGCGTAACCGAACAGCGGCATGATGAAAATCACGTAGGGCGTCACACACAGAAGCATGGTGAGCAGCGGCGTGAAAACCACATCGATGGACTTGGGCATGCCGGCGCGAATGGCTTTTTCCACATAGGAGACCAGCAGAGCGCCGGCGATGACGGCCAGGACGCCGCCCTTGCCGCTGCGCAGGATGGAATCCAGGGGGACTTCGGTGTTGTAAAGGCCCATGAGCATGGCGATGAAGTTGATTCCCTCCAGCGATGTGATCATACCCAGCATGCCGCCCAGAATCGGTGTCCCGCCGAATCGCTCCGAAGCGCGGTAGCCTGCCCAGGCGGTAAGGAAGGTCATCATGGAACTGTGAATCAGCGTCAGAATCTGATAAATGAAGGCCCACACGGGGACATCCGCATAGTGAGGCACGGCCTGCGAAATGAGCGAGGCGATGCCGGCGCAGAGTCCGGCACAGATGATGCCGGGCAGCAGCGGGACAAAAATATCACCGATAACTCTAAGCCCATAGCGGATTCGGAGTTTATTCATTGTTCCGACCTCCTGTCTGCGGAAGGCTCATCCGAAACGAAAGAATCGGGATTCCCCAGATAACGGAAACAGAGCATGGTGATATCGTCAAACTGCTCCGCATCTCCGGCAAAGCGGTCGATCCGTTCCAGCATGGTCACGAGGGTGTCCCGCGGGTTTGCATCCGGAGCTTCGTTGAGCGTTTCCAGGGTTCGCTCCGTGCCAAAGAAGGCACCTTCTGGATTGCCGGCTTCCGGTACGCCGTCGGTGTATACGAACAGGCTGTCTCCCGGGGAAAGCTGAAACTCATGCTCCCGATAGACGGCACCGGTCATGGTGCCGAGGGGGAGGGAGTGACGGTATCGGACCAGCTCATACTGCCCGCCGGCCCGGCGGAGCATCGGGTGCTCATGCCCCGCGTTGACTTCGACGCCTTTGCCGGTGGACAGCTGAATCCTTGCCAGCCAGACGGTGACAAAGAAATCCGTATCGTTGGTTTCGCACAGCTGGTTGTTGACGCTGGTCAGAGCCTGACTCGGACGTTCTCCGCTTAAAAGGTGGGTTTTGATGAGAACTTTGGCGGTCATCATGAGCAGTGCCGCGGGCACCCCTTTCCCGGAAACATCCGCCATGACCAGACAGATGTGATCTGAGTCGGCCATAAAGTAGTCATAGAAATCTCCGCCGACCTCTCTTGCCGGGCGCATGCCGGCATGCAGGCTGACTTTATGCTGACGGCAGAAGCTGTCAAAGTCCACGGGAAGCTGGCTGGCCTGAATCCGGCGGGCCGTGTCGAGTTCCGCGCTGAGCCGCTCTTTTTCGGCGGTGGCGCGTTTGATCTGATCGATGTACAGCATGGTTCTGGCGGACTGCTTGGCAAAGGATTCGGCCAGAACCTCAATCTCATCGCCGGTTTTGTAGATGTTCTCCATCATGAACTGGCTGTTGCGCACCTCCATGGAGGCAATGCGCCGTGTGATGGTGTTCAGGGGTTCGATGATCTGGTTCGTCATGGAGTAGGCAGAGGCCATCCCGACCGCCACAATCGTGATCAGCATCAGAATGAGGATGTTCCGGGCGTGAAACATCTCCCTGTGGAAGACGTCAATGGTTCTGGTCCGGAAGACCTCATACTGGTCCTCAATGCCATTATCGATATACACCTGTTTCTGTGCTTCGTAAGTGTCGTTGACCATCTGCTCTACCAGTACGGTCTGGTAAAGGAAAATCGCCGAGTAGGCGGTGATGATCAGCACAATGGTGATCAGAAGCAGGATGAGAATCCGCTGGCGGATACCGCCCCGAAAAACATGTCTGTCCTCTTTCATCGAAGGCTCCTTCAATCCAAGCTCAGGCTGACAGGGCTTCTGCTTGCACTTGGCCCCGATCTGCCTGCGGCTGCGCTCTGTTATTCTAATATACCATTTTGAAGCGCTTCCCGCAACACCAATCTCTGCTTCGTGTTTTTTCGTTACAGAGGCTGTTCCTGATCTTTCTTTCTGCGTCCGCTGTTTTCGCTTTCATTATCTTGCCGACCTTATTGTGTCGTGCTATAATAATACTAATTCATAGGATGGAGGGAAATAGAGATGATAAAGAAGATTAAGCTGTTTTTCTGTCTCGCGCTTTCGGTACTCCTGCTGACAGCATGTACCTCTAAGGCTCTCTCAAAAGCTGAGGAGGCTTATGTGAGCGGTGATTACCAAAGCGTCGTAAATCTGATAGAGAATATGAAAAAACCGGATTCGGATGCACTTGCACTTCTGAATAAAGCCAGAATCCATCTGGCTTTTGATGCGGGGAATTATGAGCAGGTAATAGCACTGGCCGGTGATGCCGGAGCGAATGATGAAGAAATTGCACCACTGCTTGTCTCTGCCAGGGAAGCCATAGAAGCAGCGTCTGAAGAAAACGCCGAAATGATCGGTATGGATGCAGCGCCAAAAGCCGAAGTCGAGCTCGATGTTGATGCGGCTTTCAGCATTGACGGTCAGACGCACTATTCTCTTTCCAAGGCGGAATATGATCAGCTTTTAGCCGATGTAAACCGCCAAATTGATGATGAATTGAATCGCTGCAATAATAAAAGTAATCTTGCGCAGTTTCCTCATTTCGAGTCTGTTGCGTCAAATGAGGATCGAACAAAGTTCATCATAGTGATTAATGACGGCAATTTCGATTCCCCTTCGGAACTCGCATTGCCCGAGCAGCTTGCCGGTTTCGCCCGGATGTACGCGCAATACAGTCAGAAGAACATTGATAAAGTTACGATAGAATACAGAACGATGCTCGGAGATCTCCTGTTTGAGTCTGTCGTCAATGTTCCTCAGGGGGCGGCTAACGCAGAAAACCAGGCGCCGGCATCATCTGCGCCTGCTTCGGCAGCGCAGTAGAAACCGGCATCCGGAAAGAGGATCGCTTTGCAGCTGCATTCAGGAGAGGGCTCCTGAACGAAAACCGTTTTACAAAATAGAACAAGGGAGGCAATGGTTTTGCACCACTGCCTCCCTTGTCGGATTTATGATGGTTTTTTACGTGCTTCTTGAAGCAGCTCTCAGGTGAGCCGGACTTCAGGCCTTCTCATAGAGCTCCGATGCCAGAGCATAAAGGCTGTTCATATCTCCCATGGGATCCGTGCTGAAGCTGTTGACCTCAGGGTACGAAACAATCGTTCCGACCACGGCCGCCTTGCTGTGACCGAGAGCTTTCATCCTGCGAATATAGTTTTCCAGAATATCGCGGTTGATGATCTGTCCGCCGCTGATGTCCTTCATCAGTTCATCGCAGAGCAGTTCCTTTTCTTTCATTTCGTTCATGGTGTTCATTTTTGTACCTCCTTTTAATATTCCTTTTGTATTCGGTTTCTCGATTGCATGTAAAGAATAACATTTCTACGGTCATAGAATTGTCACACACTTCAGCCTGTAATATTCGACATCGGATATTGTCTCTTTGATGATGGTGGTTTTGCGCTCCACGCAAACACCTGTGGCATTTTGTCGTTTTCTGTGGTATGCTACAGTCCGGTTACATCAGAAACAGAAACGGAGAGAACAATGCTTTTTCAACATCAATTCGATCCTCAATTCCGCGATGCCGATCATGACGGATTCATCGGGCTGCGGGGCTGCATGAGGTATTTCCAGGACGGCCATACCTATTTTATGCACGCGATCGAGAAGGGGAACGATGTGATTCCGGAGCGGTACGGGGCGGCCTGGATCTATACGCAGTATCATGTTCAAATCAAGAGAAAGATCGGCTATAATACCCCGCTATTGCTTCAGCAGTGGATACAGCCCTATCGCCGCCCGCTCCTTCTCACACTTGATTCTACCATCGAGCAGGACGGTGAGATTGTTGCATGCGGGAAGATCGAAACCTGTGTGTTTGATCTGAACCGTCAGATGCCGCGCAGACTCAGTTCCATTGAGTTCCCGGACAATATCGCGGAAGAGATCGCTCATGATATTCCTTCCTTTCTGGGCTTGGATAAGAGTACCGAGGGAATGACGGAGCGCTATCAGAAAACCGTGCGTGTTTCAGACCTCGATAAAAGCAGGCACATGAACAATCTTCGGTATATTGAAATGTTTCAGGACGCCTATGGCAGTGGCTTCTGGGAGAAAAAAGAGCCTCACCAGATGGAAATACGTTTTCTTTCCCAGTGCAGGGAAGGGGAAGTGATTTCCGTGTGCAGCAGAGTCGACGAGACAGGCGTCCGTTTCGCAGCGCTGCATCAGGACGGAACGATTGCCTCCGTCGCATTCTTTGGATAATTCTTTCATCCCGTTCGGAATCTCCGG